>DASYVQ010000098.1:0-43402 GCA_035936875.1 Chthoniobacterales bacterium | reverse complement strand
GCATCGTTTTTGATGAGTCGCGCCAGTGCGCCGAGGCAGATCAGGTAATCGTTCACCAGCCGTTGCGGCACACCGATGACAAAAATCAGCCGCGCACGCGCGCCTTTGCCAAAAGGAATGCCGGCAGGGCTCCGGCCGATGCCGAGCACAATTTGATCAACCAAGTCAGTCCGCGCATGAGGGAAGGCGACGCCGTATTGGACTTCGCTCGGATGCGCTTGCTCGCGCGCGAGGACTTGCTCCAGGAACTTTTCGGGATTGTCGATCTTACCGTTGGCTGCGAGTAATTGGGCGATCTCGCGCAAAGCGTTGGCCTGTTTCCGGGCGCGCAATTGAAGGGAAATCTGTTTTTCGTCGAGCAAATCGGCAAGAGCAATGGCCATAAGCGGCAGCGAGATTTATTGGATTATCCGGGCAAAGCAGTTATCCAGTTAATCGACGAACCGTGGCAACTGAAAACATCGCGATCGGGCAAAACGAAGAAGCGACCGTCTCGCTCCAGCGGAGCCTTTACGACCCGGGCTACGTCAATGCTATGTCGCATTTTTATCGCGGCGAGATGGGGCGCATCATGGTTTGGCGGCAGCGGCTCGACATCACGACCAACTGGGCCATCACCAGCAGCACCGCCATCATCACCATCGCATTTGCGAATCGCGACGTGCCGCACATCATTTTCTTTTTCAACCTCGCCATCGTCTGGGTAATGCTCTGGATTGAGGCCCGCCGTTATCGATTCTACGACGCCTTTCGCGCGCGCATCCGCATGCTGGAAGCGCATTTTCTCGTCCCCATGGTGATGGAAAATCGCGACCTGCTGCAAGGCGAATGGAAAAAACTGGTGTGCGAAGATTTGATTTTGCCCTGCTTCAAGATCACCAAGCTGGAGGCGATCGGCCGCCGTTTGAAACGCAATTACGTTTTCATTTTTATTCTCATCCTGGTGGCGTGGGTCACGAAAATTTTCCTGCACGCTCCGATGGCGATGGACAGCGTGACCACTTTTTATCGCGCGCTCCGTGTCGGTCATATCCCATCGTGGCTGGTCGCGCTCGTCCTGGTTGGCACATTCATCAGCGTCATCGGGATCACGATTTACGTGAGCAAAAAAACTTCCGGCGAGATTTCCGAGTTCGGCACCCACCGTTCGCTCTGGCGAATCTAAGAGGTTGAGAGTTGAGGGTTGATGGAAAAGACAACTCAATCGGCATTTGCGAAGTTGTGCGAGATCGTCAATCGATTGCGCGCGCCGGACGGATGCCCCTGGGACCGCGAGCAAACAAATGAATCGCTCCTGCCCTCGACGATTGAAGAAGCGTACGAGATAGCGGAGGCCGCCCGCGCAAAAGATGACGCGCATTTTCGGGAAGAGCTCGGTGACCTTTTGCTGTTGGTGGTGATGCATGCCGAGATCGCGCGCGAGGCCCGACGGTTCAACATCGACAATGTGGTGCGCGAGGTAACCGAAAAACTGGTGCGGCGGCATCCGCATGTTTTCGGTGAGAGCAACGCGCGCGACAGCGGGGCGGTCTTGAAACAATGGGAAGCGATCAAGCGCGATGAAAAAAAGAACGACTCACATTATCTCGCCAGTTTGCCGAGAGCGTTACCCGCGTTGATGCGGGCCCAAAAAACTCAGAGCAAGGTCGCGCGGGTCAATTTCGACTGGACCGAGCTGCGCGACGTGATCGCGAAAGTTGAAGAAGAACTTGGCGAACTGAAACAGGCGATCGCGAGCGAAGATCGACAAGCGGTGGAAGACGAAATCGGCGACCTGCTCTTCGCGGTCGTGAATCTGGCGCGCAAATCCAAGCTCGACGCCGAGAGCTCGCTGCAAGCGGCGACAGATAAATTCGTCACACGGTTCAACCAAGTAGAGGACGAACTGCGAGTGCAGGGCAAACGGCTGGGAGATGTCGATCTTGCCGAGCTGGATGCGATCTGGAATCGGGTGAAGGCCGCAGGTAGGGGCGATTGACCCCAATCGATCCGAGCCGGATTGGCGTTCGCGGGCGGTTGGTGAACCCGCCCCTACCAAATCATTTACAAAGCCCGCACTTTCGCGATATTGGCCGTCCCGATGTCGATTCTGATTAATTTTTTGCTGGCGATCTACGTTTCGGTGGCGCTGCTGATGATGCTGGTGATTTTAATGCAGCGTCCGAAAAGCGAAGGCCTGGGCGCAGCGTTCGGTGGCGGCGTGACGGAAAACATTTTCGGCGCACAAACCACCAATGTGTTGGTAAAATTCACCGCCTGGCTGGCCGGGATTTTTTTCGCGCTCACGTTTGCATTGTCGATCTTGTATGCCCACAAAGTCGGCGGTGACAGCGCGCTGCGGCGCGAGCTCATGAAACAACAAACCGCCGGGCAAGTTTCGCCGGCGCCAACAGCTGCTCAATCCTCTCCAGCGACATCACCAGCCCCTGATTCGGGCGCCGGAGTTTTGCCGGCCGGAAGCGCGACACCGGTGGCTTCGTCGCCGGCGAATGTGCCAGTCGCACCGTCGCCTTCTCCGGCGAGACCTTCGAAGAAAAAGAAGCCGTAACCGCGCTAAGGGATACCGCAGTCAGCGACCGCGGCTGCAATCATCTGGCGCGGAAAGCCGACCGAGAACTCGGAGCAGCGTGTATTGCGTTTTGTTGTAGTCGGTTACGATGTTGAGATAATCGTTCCGAACACGCGACAGCTCCTGTTGAGCTTGAATCGTCTCGAGAACGACGCCGACGCCGAATTCCTTGCGCTGCCGTCCGAGGCGCAAAGCTTCCTCCGCATCGGAAAGCGATTGTTTGGCAGTGGCGATCTGGTCGGCGAGCGATTGGACGCGCGTCCTGCTGGTAATGACTTCGTTCGCAACTTGATCGATTACCTTCTGGGCTGCGAACGCTGCGCCGCGCAGACGCGCTTGTTGGGCGTGAATGTTTCCGAAATCGAAAAGGCCGCCCGGCCCGACGCGCCACGAAACTGAAGCGACGTAGTCTTCGGATTCGCCAAAGTGTCCCGTCTGCCTATCCATTCCGCCGTCGAGCCCGCCGAAAAACGCCTGGCCGCCGACGGTTGGAATCAGCGGGCCATAAATCGCGCCGTTCTTCGCGTACCGAGCAGCGCTGAGAAACGCGGTACTTTGTCGCGTTTCGGGCCGCGTCGCCAAAGCCTGCGAGACAAGATCGCCGAGTGGTTGTTTCGTGGAAATAATTGAGAGCGGCACGACGCTGGCATCGCGCGGCATGAGCTCGACGGTTGGATCGAGATGTAAAATCTGAACGAGCTTTGCGGAAGCAAGTCGCGCATTTTCTTCCGCCTGCCGTAACGCGATCGCGTCGCGCTGTCGCTGCACTTTGACGCGCAGCGCGTCGCCTTTGAAAGCGATGCCCGCGTTCACCGCCCGATCGATCTCGGCCGCGTAGTCGGTTGAGGCCCGTAATGCTTCCCGCGCAACTCCCACCGCTTCATGCGTGGCGGCGAGCTCAAAATAGCCGCGCGCGGCCTCGAGCGTTGTTTCCTGTTGCTGCGCGTCGAGGCCGTGGCGAGCAGCTTTCGTAAGTTGATGGGCTTCGAGCGATTTGAAAATTGCGTCGCCGACATCGGTTTGCGCGGCAACCGTCCCGCCGGGCGCATAACTCTGCTTATGAACTTCTTCGATCAGGCCTTCCGTGTTTTGGATCAAGTTGTCATGGCGGCGATACGTCACGCCGGGCGCGGCCCAAGGGAAAAAACGTTCGATTGCACTCTCCTGTTTTGCACGTGCCTCGGCGAGTTTTTCGCGAGCAAGTCGAACATCCAGATTCTGCGCCCCGGCCAGTCGCAGCGCGGAGGGCAGATCAATCGTGAGCAACTTTGATTCGGCCGCCCGTGCGGTGAAGTGAGCAAACACGGCAAAGATCGCTACAGCGAAACACCAGCGCTTCATTTGCTTTCGGTCGCTTGAACTTTTTGTCCGTCGGTCACGGATTGTTTGCCGGCGATAATGACGGAATCGTTTGGTCCGCAGCCTTTGAGAATTTCCACGTTTACGCCGTCGTCGAAGCCGGTGGCGATAGGGACCTTCAGCGCCTTGTTGTCGCGCACGACGAACACAGAGTTTTTGTTCTTTTCGGTGACGAGCGCTTCGGCGGGAATGAGCAGCGTGTTTTCTTTCTTTTGCAGCTCGATCTCGACGCTCGCCCACATCCCGGGACGCAGAGCGAGATCGGGATTGGCAATTTCAATTTCGGTCGGCATCGTTTTGGTGGATTCATCCAGCGCGTAGGCAAAACGCGTGATCGTGCCAGCAAACATTCGGCCCGGCAGCTCGTTCACGGTGACTTTGACCGGCAAATCTTTTTTGACCAGCGGCGCATCTGTGTCGGGAATCGCCACGTCGATCCGCACCGTGCTAAAATCCATCAGCGTGACGACGGCGGCGCTTTTGGCCGCGCTGCTGGAGGTTGCGACGGGAATCAACGCGCCCGGGTCGGCCCAGCGCTTGGTGATCACGCCCGCAAATGGCGCGGTGATCTTTGCGTAATCGAGCAACGTTTCGATGCGCTGCAACCCGGCGCGCGCGACGCCGGCTTTCGCCTTTGCCGCGTCCACCGTTTGCGGCGTCACCAGGTCCGATGCTTTATGTTGCGCTTCGGTAACGCGCTTTAAATCAATCTGCGCGGCTTCGGCTTCGGCTTTTTCTTTGACGAGATCCGCCAGCATCTCGGGCGCTTCGATTTCGGCGAGCAGATCGCCTTCTTTCACACTATCGCCTTTGTCCACGTTGATCGTTTTCAAATAACCGGCGACCTTGGCGTAAAGCGTCGCTTCCTGATAGGCCATCACGTTTCCAGGAAGCGTGACTCTGCGAACAATCTCGGCGCGTTTTGGATGAATGGTTTGCACGGGCGTGGCCGGATTTTGCATCTCTCGAAACCAGTCGCAGCCATTCTGCGCCGCCAGCACAGCGACACTCAACGCGACAACGCAGATTTTCTTCATGAAACGGCGACTGGTTTTTCGCGCTTGAACAAGACGTAAAGCACCGGCACCACGAAGAGCACGAGCGCGAGCGCAGCGAGAATTCCGCCAACGACAGCGCGCGCGAGCGGGATATTCGCTCCGCCGAAAAGCGCCATCGGCGTGAGACCGAGGATCGCGGCCAGACCCGTCATCAAAATCGGGCGCAAACGGATCGCGGCGGCCTCGGTGATCGCGTCGCGCGGAGATTTGCGCTCATTTTTTTCGGCGGCCTCAGCGAGAATCCGGTTGGCGAAATCAACCATGAGCACACTGAAGCTCACCACGATGCCGACCATCATGATGATGCCCATCATCGACTGGATGCTTAGAAAGGTGTGGGTAAGAAAAAGCATCAGCGCGACGCCGATCAAACCGAGCGGCACCGCGAACATGACGATGAACGGATCAAGGAACGAGCGGAACTGCACAATCATGACGAGATAAACGAGCACGACCGCGAGAATGAAAGCGAAGCCAAGCGACTTGAATGACTCCTGCATCGTCTTCACCTCGCCGCGCATCTGGACCGCGTAACCCTCTGGCACTTGTGAGAGGTCGTTCTTGATCTTGTCGATGTAACGCTCAATGTCGCCCGCGACTGAGCCGACATCGCGGCCGCGCACGTTCACGAAGACGTCGGTCACGCGGGTGATGTTGAGATGGTTGATTTCCGAATACGCGGTGCCGCGAAAGAATTTCGCAACCGTGCGCAACGCCACCGGTATAGGCTGCTTTTTCCCGGTGACCGGAATGTCGAGCACGGTGTTGATCGATTGAATGTCGTTTTCCCGATACTGCGCGCCGATGAAATAGTGATTGCCATTTTTCTCGTCGATCCAGAACGAGGGCGCAAAGTTGGTCGAACTATTCAGCGCGGTGACAATGTTTTTGACAATTTCTTCCTGGGTCAGCCCAACCTGCGCGGCTTTCACGCGATCGATGTCGATGTTGATTTGCGGCGCGTCGAGCCGTTGCTGAATGCGAACGTCGACCGCTCCGCGAACGTTTTGGGCGAAGCGCTTGATTTTCTCCGCGATTTCGTGCGCAACCTCGAGTTTGTTTCCTTCAACTTGGATGTTGATCGGCGAAGGCAACCCGCCGTTCAACGCGGCGGTGAGCATCCCGCCGGTATCGAAGTTGAATTCGATTCCGGGAAATTGCTGCGGCAGTTTTTTGCGCAGCTCATCGACGTACGAAAACGTCGAGCGTCCGTGGTGCTCCGCGAGTTGGACAAGGATAAACGTGTCCTGCGGCCCGGAGTTGGGCGTGTAAGCAGCAGGCCAATCGAGCAGGATGCCGATGTTCGAGATAATCATCTTGCGTTCCCGTTCCGGGACGACCGCACCGATTCCTTTCTCGATCTGTGCAATCAGCTCTTCGGTCTTTTCCACGCGGAGCCCGGTGGTTGCGCGTACTTTGACGCTGAATTGTCCGGCATCGCTTTGCGGAAAAAGTTCAGTGCCGATCAGTTTGAAAATCAACATCGACACGATGAACAGCGCAGCGGTCGCGCCGAGCACGCGCCAGCGCCATTGCAGGACGCGCTCGAGCCCGCACGAATAGCTAACGCGCACGCGATCGAACCAGTTTTCGCGCTTGTCTCGCGATTCGGTCACACGATGCTTAAAAAATCGCGCCGCGCAGACCGGCACGAGGGTCGATGCAAGCAGCCGGCTCGTCCAAATTGCGAAGACAACGGATTTGGCGAGCGGCGTAAACAAAAACTTCCCGATCCCGCTGATAAAAATGATCGGGAAAAAAACGACGCTGATCGTGATCGTCACGATGGTCAGCGGCCGCATCACTTCGCTCGCGCCGACGAGTGCGGCTTCGCGCGGCGAGACGCCCAAATCCAAATGACGCGCGGTGTTTTCCAAAACGACAATCGATTCGTCGATGAGCAAGCCAATCACGACCGCGATCCCACCGAGGGTCATCGCGTTGAGCGTCTCGTGCGTGAAATACAAACCGATGAGCGCGCCGAGCACTGCGAGCGGCAACGCGATGAGTACGATCGCCGTCGGTCGCGCGCTGCCGAGAAAGATGAATACCATCGCGGCGGCGAGCAGAAAGCCGAGTCCAGCTTCCTGCACAAGATTGCGGATCGCTTGGCGCACATAAACCGATTGGTCCATCACCACGTCGAGATTGATACCTTTGATGCGCTCCAGGATTGGTTTGAGCTGGGCTTTGATTCCTTCGACCACTGCAATCGTGTTCGCGCCCGGCTGCCGGTAGATCGGGATGTAAACCTGCCGTTTGCCTTGCACTCGGACGATGTTCGTTTGGATTTGATGCGAATCTTCGACCTTCGCGACGTCACGGATGTAAGTCGTCGGGCCGTTGCCAACCAGAAGCGGCAGATCGTTCAACTCGGCAACGGTCGGCACCATGCCGTTCGCGTTGATCTGGTAATCGAGCGCGCCGAACTTGGCGTCGCCAGTCGGGATCATCACGTTGAAATCGCGGACGGCATTGATGACGTCGAGCGGCGACATGCCCCGCGCTTGCGCCTTCAGTGGATCGACATACGCGAGGATGCGTCGCAATCTCCCGCCGTAAACCGCGGGCGCGATCACGCCGGTGATCGATTGTAAACGGTTGCGCAAATCGAAATAGGCGACGTCGTAAAGTTTCGTTTCGTCGAACTGCGGACTCGACACACTGATCAGGCAAAGGGGAATCGTCGCAGTCGGATCGAACGGCATGATCATCGGCGGAATCGTGCCCGGCGGCAGATAATAGAGGTCGCTCATCGCCAGCGACGTGACTTGGGACATCGCCGTGTTTGGATCGACATCTTCGCGAAAGAAATCTTTCACCACGCTCACTCCCACCATCGATTTCGCCTCCTGCCGCGCGATGCCGTTGGATTGTCCCGTCCAACGTTCTAGCCGCGTGGTGATGTCTTTTTCCATTACCTCCGCCGGCATGCCCGGATAAAACGTGACGATCTGCACGGCCGGCGCTTTGAACGTCGGCAAAATGTCGGTGGGCAACTTTGAGATCGCCGTCACCCCGATGACAAGGATCGCTAGCGCGAGCACAATGACCGCGTGCGGATTTTTGAGCGCAGCCTTAACCATCGGCTCGGCGCACCGTTTTCAATAAATCCTCCAGCACCGGCCGCGGCGTGTCGCCAACGAGGCAGACAACATAATCGTCGATAAAGCGCGCCGCGAATTGATAACGGCCCGAGTGTCCGCAGACGATCGGATCGCCGGATTCCAGCCGTTGTTTCATAGTTGGAAAATGCTCGAGCTCGCTTTTTTTTAGCACGATCATCGATACCGGCGTTTCGGCGCAGTGACCGAGAATGAGCGCGACTGGCACGCCTTCGACATGACATAAGCGGGCGCCGCTCGAGCTGAAAGTTGTCCGCGAAGGAAGATAAGCGAAAGCCGCTGTATCGAGCCGCCCGCTGAATTGCTGCGCGATTTTGTCCGGCACCGGGCCGTTGAACTCGGGCGTGGTCAGTTGATGGACGAAAGCGCTGTGACATTCTTCGACAGCATTCGCGAGATCGAGACTCCGCGATTTCGTGAAGAAACCGACACCCGCGGCGATGATGAGTGAAGCAGCCAGCGCAACCGGCCAAAGCGCCTTTAATTTCGCCTGCCGCGCCGGCGAAATTTGCGATTCGATATTTTCCCAGAGCGAGCGTGTCGCCGGGCCATGCCTTAAAAATTTGGCCAGGCGATCGCCGAATTTTTTCTCCGCGTCGAACAAGCCGGCACACTCCGCGCACGATTCGAGGTGCCGCTCGACTTCGAAGCTGTGTTCAGTGTCCAGCTCCGAATCGAGATAGAGCCGGACAAATTTTCTAACTTCTGCGCACTTCATCGTAATGACCTTCCGCCTTCGTCCCGCAGTCGCGGGATTCCGGCGCGACCCAGCCGTCGCGCGCGCAAAATCATGTCGCGCATTTTTTGCCGCGCCCGTGAAAGATTCCCCATCACGCTGCCGAGCGGGACGCCGAGGCACTCGCTGATTTCGCGATAACGCAAATCGCCAATCGCGCGCATGAGCAGAACAGCGCGCTCGGATTGATTCAAGCTGTGCAAGGCAGCGAGCAATTCCTCGTCGAGCGCGTCGGCCAGCGTTTCCCACGAAATCGGCGCTTCGCCGGCAAAGCCGAGGCCGGCAAATTCTTCCATCTCCTCCGGCTCGACCGCGATCTCGAACTCGGCGATGCGACCGCGTTTCCGGTTTATGGCAAAAATTTCGTTCGTCAGAATCTTGAACATCCAGGCGCGAAAGCTGGCGTCGTCGTGATAGCGATCGAAGGCGCGAAAGGCGCGCAGCACAGCGTTTTGCAACGCGTCTTCACAATCGCGTCGATCAAAAACCATACGGCGGGAATAGTTTTCGAGATCGCCCTCGATCGGTCGAAGCAGATTTAGAAATCGAACCCGTTGTTCGTCGCGATCCATTGGAAGATGTCGATCTTAGCTAAGTAAAGTCGAGAACTCCGCGATTTATTACAAAAGAATCGCCCCCGACTGTCGAAACTCGGGCGCGCGCGCCGGAACAAAGTTTGCCCAATCGTCACGTGCCCGTCATAAAGCTGTAACAATCGGCTTCTAGCTTCCACAACGTTTGGTTGAAGCGAATTGGGCAGACACTAAAAACCTCACCACAAAAAGGAGAAAACTAATGTTCATCACTAAGCTCATCTTACGGGCAGCGGGCGCGAGCCTGGCTGCAATTGTTTTACTGGCGGTGCAGCCGCTCAGCGCGCAGACATCGTCCGAATCCGAACGGCTCCAGAAATTGGAGCGCGCAGTCGAGCAATTGCAAAAACGCAATGCCGAGCTCGAACAGGAAGTTAAAGGCTTAAAAAAGCAGACGGCGTCTGCGCCTGCGGCTCCCGCGGAGGGCCCAACGAAAACTAAGATCACGTCCGATGGGAAAACGTATGTCGAGAAAAACGTCGCCGCCCCCGAGAAGCCGCCGGTTTACGTCCTTCCGCGCGGACCGGAAATTAAACTGACGCTCGGCGGGTTCATTCAGGTCAATTTCGAAGACGGTGATGTCTCCGCTTTCGAAGGGCGCTTCGGTTTGACTGCGCTGAAGGATCGTTTCCGTCTGCGCCGGGCGCGCATCAACATGACGGGTGAGTTTGCGGAGAACTTCGACTTCAAAATCGAAGGCGACTTTGGTCAGGGCGATGGTCTCTCCTCCAGCCGCACCGGCTTTGGCGGCACGGACATTTTCATCAACTGGCATCAATTTCCAGAGGCGCAAATTAAAGTCGGCCAGTGGAAAGCGCCGTTCGGTTTGGAACAGCTTACGCCGGACACCAGCCTGTTCACGATCGAGCGCAGTCTGCCTACCGGCGCGATCACGCCAGAGCGCCAGATCGGCGCCCAGATCTGGGGCAAGCCGTTCACGAACATCTGGCCGGAACAAAAGGACCTCCTGACTTACTACGCCGGCATCTTTAACGGGAACGGACGCAATGTCAGTGTCAACGACAACAACAACTTCATGGCTGTCGGCCGGCTCGAGTTGATGCCGTTCAAAGGCAAACTCTTTGGTCAAGATTCCAGTCTGAAGCTTGGCGGCGACGTCCTCAACAGTCGCGATGATAAGGGGACGAATATCTCGCAGACGTTGAACCTTTTGGTGAATGCGGACGGTTCACTCTCGCCGTTTACTCTCCCTGGGGCCGACGAGCGGACAGCTTGGAGCGTAGATGCATGGCTCACGGTTGGTCCGTTTGATCTGATCGGCGAATACCTCGCGGAAGACGTCGATGGTCGGACCGTGGCTGGAAAAGCGCCCGGGTTTGCCAATTTCGACCCGAGCGGTTGGTACGTTCAGGGCAGCTACTTCATTATTCCGAAGAAACTGCAAGCGGCAGTGAAATGGGAGGAACTGGATCCCGATCAAGTTGCTGATGATAACATCCGTTCCATCACCGGCGGCCTCAACTACTACATCCACGGCGACTCCATCAAGCTGATGATTAACTACGTTCACACCTGGTCGGATTTCCGCCAAGCGCATCCGCAATTCGGCGATGACCAATTCGACGAAGTTATCGCGCGCGTGCAGTTGATGTTCTAAACCACAAACTTTTCCGCTGCGGCGAGGAGAAAAGGCGTCTTAACGTTCAACAAAACAAAACCACATAACAAAACATGAAAAAACTAATTCTCACACTTATCGCTCTTAGCATCGGCACGTTCCTGACGCGGGCCGACACGCTGGTTATCAAAGGCTCCGACACACTGGGCGCCAAGCTCGTGCCGCAACTCGCGGAAGAGTTCAAAGCGCAACATCCCGGCACTACTTTCAACATTGCCGCGGAAGGATCGACAACCGGTATCGCAGCTATCACCGACGGCACCGCACAGATCGGGATGTCGAGCCGGCCAGCCAAACCGGAGGAAATAGCGGCTGCCTCTGGGAAAGGCGTAAACCTGAAACCGACCACGGTGGCTTACGACGGCATTGCCGTCATCGTTAATTCGGCGAGTCCGATCAAAGGCCTGACCAAAAAGCAGGTGGAACAAATCTTCACCGGCGAACTTACCGATTGGAGCACAGTCGGCGGTTCGGGCGGCAAGATTTCGGTCTATACGCGTAACACTTCCTCGGGCACCTACTCGGAATTCAAGGAACTGGCGATGAAGAAACGCGATTACGCGCCAGACTCTCAGAAATTGGCGGGCAACGAGCAGATCGCAGCCGAAGTAGGGAAAAACCCGAATGGGGTTGGCTATGTCGGCCTTGCCTACACAAAAGCGAGCGGAATCAAAGTGGTGCCGATCGACAGCGCAACGCCTTCCAAGGAAAGCGTGCTCGGGAAATCTTATCCCTACGCGCGGCCCACATTCTACTACACGAACCGCGAGCCAAGCGGGCTAGCGAAAGAATTTGTCGACTTCACCCTCAGCGATGCCGGACAGAAAATCGTCGCACAAGTTGGATTTGTCCCGATCAAGTAGCCACGCTTAGACGTGCTTTGGGCAATGTTCCTCGCAAAACTGCTCGACGTGGCCACAGATTCTTTCCCGAATCTCGCGGACGCCCTTCATTTTCTCCTCCCGCGTACCGATTAACTTCGAGGGATCGGGAAACGGCCAGTGTAACCGAGTGGTAACACCGGGAAAAACTGGGCACCCCTCCGCTTCAGATTCGCTGCATACCGTGATGACGTAGGAGAACAATTCTCCAGACTTAAGGACGTCGTTGACGGCTTGCGTTTTATTTTTTGAGATATCGATCCCGATTTCCTGGAGCGCTTCCACCGCGAGCGAATTGAGAATGCCCGGCTCAAGGCCGGCGCTCTGCGCCTCAAAAAATTGGCCGCACGTCTGATTGAGCAGCGCAGCGGCGATCTGGCTGCGTGCGCTGTTGTGAACGCAAAGGAATAAGACTTTCTGTTTAGTCGTCACACTTATTCGCCCGGCACTTTTTGCGGGGCGGGCGTCGCCGTCTCACTTTCGCCCGCTGATTTGAAGACGGTTTTGCCCGACTGCTGCTGGCGCATCTCTCCAGCGTTTCCAAAAAATCCGCAGCCCAAAATGAGGAATGCGGCCGCGGTTGCAAGTGAAACGAAAATCCAGTTCACTCAAATAAGTTTGAGCAACCACTAATTTTGTTGCAAGACAACAACTCGAATGAAGAGAAACGGACGCGAAATTGAACGCAAATTTTTACTAAAAGAATTGTTGCCGGGCCTCAACCGTTTCCGGAGCTATCCGATTGCGCAGGGCTATCTGGCCAACGAACCCGGTGGCAGGCACGTGCGTCTGCGTAAAAAAGCGAAGGTCACCTCGCTCGCATTCAAAGTTGGCCGCGGTTCGGCGCGCGAAGAACGCGAAATTAGGTTAAGCGCAAAACAGTTCGCCACGCTTTGGCCCGCGACCAGAGGCCGGCGATTACGCAAAACCCGTTACGAAATTCCGTGGAAAAATCTCAAGATCGAGATCGACATTTATCGCGGCCGCAACAATGGTTTGGTCGTAGCGGAAGTGGAATTCCCAAGCCAGGCGAGCTGCCGGAAATTCAAGCCGCCGCGCTGGTTTGGGCGGGAAGTCACCGGCGAGAAACGCTACAGCAACGTGAGATTGGCGCGCGAATAGATCGATATGAGCTACGAATTGCGGCAAGGCGAAACGCTCGGCGAAAATCTTCGCCGGATTTGCCGCAAACAGATCGAGGGCGCAATCGCCATCGCCACCGGCGCGCAAGAGCCTCATGACACGCCGGTGCACGAAACCCGCAAACATTTAAAGAAAGCGCGCGCGGCATTGCGACTCGTGCGCAAAGAGATTGGACGCGGTTTGTTCCGGCAGCAGGACCGTTGTCTGCGCGACGTCGCGCGATTGATTTCGGAGATTCGCGACGCCGAGGTGCGCCTGCAAACCGTTCGGCAACTCCAGGGAATCACTCATCGCCGCAGCCGCGCTGCCTACGGCAAACTGGAGGCGATGCTGACGTTGGAGCTCGAAAATTTCATGGCTGCATTTGCCGAGTGGCAAAAACAAGCGCTCCCGATGTTGGGGCAGGCCCAAACGGCCATCGATGGCTGGCCCCTCGATCATTTCAACTGCAAACAACTGTGCCGTGCCGTACAAGCCAGCTACAAGAGCGCCCGGGAAGCGCTCGCGAACGCGAAGACAAATCCGACGACGGAAAATTTTCACAGGTTCCGCACGAGAGCGAAGGTGCTCTGGCATCAATTGCGCATCCTGCGCCCCGTCAATGCCATGGTGGTGAAAAACTTGTGCGATGACCTGCGTTCCGTAGGCGACTTACTCGGTCGCGCACACGACTTGAGCTTTCTCGGGGAGCGGCTTCGCAGCGAACATGGAAAGTCGGATTGGCAACGCGAAGGTCACAAGTTGCTGGCGGTGATCGAAATCAGTCAGGGCGACTTGCAGCGCGGCGCCGCCGAATTGGCCGAGAGGTTTTTTGCCGAACACCCGCGCGATTTCGGAGCACGCGTTGCCTCGTGGCTGGATGATTGGGCGACGGCAAATTCGCCCTCGCTCGCGGAGGCGCTCGTCACTTAGCTTTCCGCGCGAACTTAGGCGGGAAGAGCCAGAGAAGTTTTCCTTTTTCCGAATTAAGATCGACATCGAGCAGGGCCACGCCGCCTTTGGAAAGCTTGAGCGACGCGCCGGTCAATTTTGAAATGATTTCAGTGAAGTCAGGTTCGTGGCCGACGAGCATCAAACTTTTCGCGCGATGCCGCATCAGCACGGTTCGTAGTTCGTTGACTCCAAATCCGGGCGAAATCAATTCGTCCGTGCGAAGTTTCGCTTTCAAATGCTCTGCGGCAATTTTCGCAGTCTGCGATGCGCGCGGCAGTGGGCTAGTCACAACTAAATCGGGCCGCACTTTGAGGCGATCGAGAAACTTCGCCACGTCGCGCATTTCTTTCTTGCCGAACTCGGTGAGCGGACGTTCGTCATCGGATTCCTTCCAGTCCGGCCAATCCGCTTCGCCGTGTCGTAGAAAATAAAGGTACATGCCGATCTTACGGCTCGTTGTTACAGGATGCGCCATTTCGAACGGCGCGTGTGCGGATCGACTTGCCACAAACGCACGCCGCCAAGAAACGCATTGCGGTTGTGCCCGCGCTCCACTCCTTTCGGAAGCGAATCCAGCTTTTTCGTGTTGCCGCCGCCGAGCACAACATAGTCGGCGATGAGAGATTTCTTTAGTTGGGCGACCGCGAATTGGACTTCGCGCTGCCACTCTTTCGCTTCGAGCCGCTCCAGACCGGACCGGCCAAGATAGTCTTCGATGATGGCGCGATCTCGATACGGCAAATCGCCGAGCTCGAGCGGGAGGACTGTATCTGCCCAAACCAAAGTCGAGCCGAGCCCGGTGCCGAGTCCAAGGAAAAGCATTCGGCCGCCGCGGTAGCTGCCGAGCGCCTGCATGGCAGCGTCGTTGATCAGGCGGACCGGGTTGGCGAAGGCCTTCTCAAAGTCGAAACTGATCCAGCCTTTGCCGAGATGTTTCGGCTCGCTGGCAATGCGGCCATTCACTACCGGCGCCGGGAAGCCGATCGAAATGAAATCGAATTTCCAATCCACGATCAGCGATTTGATCTCCGACACCATTTGCCGAGGCGTCATTCGCCGGCCCGACTTGAATTTTCGTTTCTCGGCGCGCGAGATCATCAGCTTCACGTGCGTCCCACCGACGTCGATCACCAGGATCTTCTTCTTCATGATTGTTTCGGTAGTGGCGGCGCAACGGTGATGGGAATTAATTTATCAGCCGGTGGCGTTTTTTTGCGGCCAAGCTTTTTCGCGCGCTCCCGCGAACGTTCCCGGAAATGCCATTGCGCTTGCGCGCGCGCCTCAGGTCCTTCCGGCTTCAACCGCCGATAACTTCCATCCGGCTGAAGCTCGCGCGCTTTCACACGGTCGTTCAAAAACCGCGGAAGCACTTCATTGACGATGTTGTCGCGGAGCGCGGGATTTTCGATCGGGAATGCGACCTCGACGCGCCGCAAAAAATTTCGCGGCATCCAATCCGCGCTCGAGAGCAAAATTTCGGGCGCTCCGGCATTCGCAAAATGATAAATCCGGCTGTGCTCGAGGAAGCGCCCAACAATACTGATCACGCGAATATTTTCGCTGAGGCCCGGGATTTTCGGTCGCAAACAGCAAATGCCGCGCACGATCAAGTCGATGGTCACGTCCGCGCACGAGGCCTCGTAAAGTTTTTCGATGATTTCCTGGTCGACGAGCGAGTTCAGCTTCGCGACAATCCGCGCCGGTTTATCGGCCCGGGCATGGTCTCGTTCGCGCTCGATCATAGCGATCAGCCTTTTCTTCAAATCGAACGGCGCGACCATCAACTTCTTCAAGCCAGGATAAGCGGCGAGACCGGTGAGCGTGTTGAAAACGATGCCGACTTCCTCGGTCAACTGCGGTTCGGCCGTAAGGAAGCTCCAATCGGTATAGATGCGCGCAGTTCGCGGATTGTAATTTCCCGTCCCGAGATGGACATAATGGCGAATGCGATCGGCATCGCGGCGAACGACCAAAAGCATTTTGCAATGCGTCTTCAAGCCGACCACGCCATAGATGACGTGCGCGCCAGCCTCTTCAAGCCGGCGGGCCCATTGAATGTTGACCGCTTCGTCGAAGCGAGCGCGCAACTCGACGATAGCCGTCACTTGTTTGCCCGCATTGGCCGCATCGATGAGCGCTGCGACAATGGGCGACTCGCCGCCGGTACGATAAAGCGTGATCTTGATGGCAAGCACTTGCGGATCCTGGGCCGCCTTTTCGATCAGATCGGCAATCGGATCAAAACTGTCGTAGGGGTGATGAAGGAGAACATCCTGCCGGCGCAAAACCTCAAAAATATCCGCATGCGGCGGAAGCGCGGGGTCGCGTCCGGGTTGAAAAGGCCGGTCTTTCAGCTTGGCAAAGGCGTCGTTTGTGATGAGCGGCGTCAGATGTGTCATCGAGAGCGGACCATCGGCCTTGTAGACATCGGCCTCGGTCAGTTCGAAAAATTCGAGCAACAAGTCGCGAAAATCTTTCGGGCAATCAGTTTCCACTTCCAATCGCACCGCATCGCCCCGGCTGGACCGCCGCAGTTCCTGCTCGATTGTGCGCAACAGATTCTCCGCTTCCTCCTCGTCGATGTAGAGGTCGCTATTGCGAGTGACACGAAAGGCATGGACACCTTCGAGGATCAAACCAGGAAACAACTCGCCGATGTGCTGCTTGATTAAAGAAGCGAGATAAATGTAATCCCACGGTTCGTCTTTGCCGCGCGGCATAAGAATGAGCCGCGGAACGACGCGCGGCACTTGCACAATGGCGTGCAACGGCTGGCCCCCGCGTTGCGCCTTAGCACGCACGAGCAAATTATGGCTCTTGTTCAAGAGTTGCGGGAACGGATGACTGGCGTCGACCGCGAGGGGCGTCAGCATAGGGAAAACTTCCTTTTGGAAATAACGATGCGCCCAAGCCGCGCGTTTGGCGCTCAGTTGCGACACTTCGCGGACGCGAATTCCATTCTTGGCAAGCTCCGGGAGCAGTTCGTTGTTCCAAAGCGCATATTGGGTCGCGATCAGCTCGCTCACGACTCGGCGGATGCTGTTGAATGTTTCGGTCGGGCTCAACCCATCGGGACCGACGTCGCTCGTCTCGCTCTCGATTTGTTGTTTGATTCCGGCGACGCGGATCTCGAAGAACTCATCCAGGTTCGAACTGAAAATGGTGAGAAATTTGACGCGCTCGACCAACGGCTGCGTTGCGTCCTGCGCTTCTTCGAGGACCCGGCGATTGAATTCGAGCCAGCTCAACTCGCGGTTGATGAAATTTGCCGGATCGGAAAAATTTCGGACAATCGGAGCCTCGCTTGTAGCGACGACAGCCGGCTGATCCGCCGGCTGTTCTTCAGTGACTTTGGCGCTGGTTTGCTGCATTTATTTCAAGATCGACAAACGAATCCGGACGCAATCACTTTCGTGTCGCGTCGCCATCCGGGCAACCCCGCCGCTAACTGGAAGCGACAAACGGCTGATGCCGGATGTCTTCGGCCGCGGCCGCATAGACCGCGTCCTCTGCGATGTTGGTGGCGTGATCGCCTACGCGTTCGAGATGACGGGCGATGAACATCAGGTTCAAATAACCGCGCAGTTGGTCCGGGTCTTCCGCCATTCGCTGGATCAAGCGACGACTGGCCACGCGATTCAACTCGTCGAGTTTTTCATCGCGCGGAACGATGGCGCGGCCGAGCTCCACGTCTTCGCGCACATAAGCGTCGAGGCTGTCTTTAAACATCGACATCGCCTGCGCGTGCATCGGCACAATCAATTCCATTTCTGGGAGCGGCGGATGCCGATTCAATTTCCGGGCGCGCCGCGCGATGTTTGTCGCTTGATCGGCCATGCGCTCCAGGTTCGAGCTGAGTTTCATTGCCGAGACAACGCGGCGCAGATCGGACGCCACCGGTTGAAATCGCAACAGCAGATCGACTCCATCCTTGTCGATCTGTTTTTCCAATTGATCGATCTCCTCGTCATCAGCGATAGCGTTCGCGCAAAGATCGTCATCCCGCTGCAGCAAACCTTTGACCGCGCGGTCGAGGCTGCGTTCGGCCAGCCCAGCCATCATGAGCACGTTATTGCGCAGCGAAGCGAGCGCTTCGTCAAACGTTCCGAGAATATGTTTTGGCGCGATCATGTCGATCTTTCCAATGTCGATCTAAATTAACCGAATCGCCCGGTAATATAATCCTCCGTTTGTTTCTGGCTTGGGTTAGTGAAAATCTTCGTTGTCGATCCAAACTCGACCAAGCGTCCGAGATAAAAGAAGCCGGTGTAATCTGATGCGCGCCCCGCCTGTTGCATGTTGTGCGTCACGATCACGATGGTGTATTGCGTTCGGAGTTGATGGATTAATTCTTCGATCTTGGCGGTGGCAATCGGGTCGAGCGCCGAGCACGGTTCGTCCATCAGCAGGACGTCCGGCTCGACCGCGAGCGCGCGAGCGATGCACAAACGCTGTTGCTGCCCACCGGACAATCCCAGCGCGTTCTTCTCCAACCGGTCTTTCACTTCGTCCCAGAGCGCGGCTGCCCGCAAACTTCTTTCCACCGCCTCGTCAATCAGCGAGCGTTTCGTTACCCCGGCAATGCGAAGACCGTAGGAAATGTTTTCGTAAATCGACTTGGGAAACGGGTTCGATTTTTGAAAAACCATTCCGACCCGCCGCCGAAGATCGACAACGTCCACGTCGGGCGCATTGATGTCCGTTCCATCGAGATGAATCGTGCCGCCGCTGATGTGCGCGTTCTCGATCAGGTCGTTCATGCGATTGATGCAACGCAGCAGCGTGGTTTTTCCACAGCCGGACGGACCGATGAACGCCGTCACCGCGCGCGGCGGAACATGCAAGCTCACGTCATGCAACACGCGGTGCTCGCCGTAATTGAAATCGAGATTGCAGATGTCGATCATCGCCGTCTCTGTCGCCTCTTCCGGCGGCGGCGCGTCGATCTGGCGTGGGCGTTCTTGTGGCAATGTTTCGGGCATTTTGAGCAGACTTACCATGATAATCGGTTCCTGGTTCTCTCTCGCAAGATAATCGACAGCAAAGCGATCAGCATCACCAGTACAAGGAACACGAACGCGCTCCCATATTGCACACGCTCGGTGTACTCGTTCTGCGGAATTTTCGAACTGACGACATAAATGTGATACGGCAGCGCCATCACGCCTTGGAAAAAGAAATCGGTCCATTTACTCACGTGCCACGGCATTTCATCGCGCAACGCGTAAGCGGCGGTGAACATGATGGGCGCCGTCTCGCCCGCCACGCGCGCGATGCCCAGAATGGATGAAGTTAAAATTCCAGGAAGCGCGTAGGGCAAAACATTTTTACGAATCGTCTGCCACTTGGTCGCGCCAAGGGCGAGCGAGCCCTCCCGTAATCCCTGCGGCACAGCTCGAAGCGATTCTTCGCTCGCAGTGATGATCGCCGGCAGGACCATCAGGCCAAGCGTGAACCAGCCCGAAAGCAGCGAAACGTTCCAGCCGAAGAAAATGACGAAGAGCCCGAAACCGAAAAGGCCAAACACAATCGAAGGCACGCCGGCGAGATTCAGAATGGCCACGCGGATCAGACGAATGAGCGCAGTGTTGCGGCTGTATTCGCTCAAATAAATCGCGGCGCTGATCCCAATGAACAACGCCAGCACCATTGAGCCAACAACCAGCAATGCGGTCCCGACGATACACGGCCAAATGCCGCCGGCCGAATAAGCGACGCTCGTAACATCGACATCTTCCTGGTGGGTCGTTTTCCACTGGCGAAATTCGCTGTCGCTCAACTCCATTTTTTGCCCGTGGTAATCGAAGACATAGAGCGTTTGCGGAGACTCGGTGAGAAACTTCACGTTTACGAACGGCGCCCGGCTCGTAAACACCGTGCGGCCGCCCTTGATCGTGATATCGAGGAAAATGTAAGTCGCGCACGCCAGAACGAAATAAGTCGCGAGACGGAAACACCAGAAAACGATCTGTTCTAAGAGGCGGCTCCGGCGTTGCTTGGAAGGTGCAGCGATCATTTTAGCCAATGCTCATTCGGTAACGAGCCACAAGTTTCTGCGCGCAATAATTGATGCCAAGTGTGAGCACGAAGAGAACAAGCCCGACCATGAACAGCGCGCGATAGTGAATGCTGCCGCGCACCACTTCGCCCATTTCCTGCGCGATGATTCCAGTCATGGTGTGCACCGGTTGAAAGAATGCGCCCAGCCCCTGTGTGAAATCGGGAATGGCAATGCGATTGCCGGCGCAAAGCAGCACCACCATCGTCTCGCCAATCACGCGACCGAGACCAAGCAGAATCGCGGAGATAATCCCGGAAAGCGACGCGGGCACCAGAATGCGCACAATGGTTTGCAGACGGTTGGCCCCGAGCGCGTAAGAAGCCTCCTTAAATCCGCGCGGCACATTGCGGAGCGCATCTTCCGCCAGCGTAAAAATGGTCGGTACCGCCATCAGCGCCAGCAAACAGCCGGCGGTAAAAACGTTCAGCCGTTCGCTAATCGGAAAAAACGGCACCCAGTGCAAGATCGACAAGTGAGACGCGGTCCGCACCGCCTGACCGACGACTGCGATCCCGAAAAATCCGAGCACGACCGAGGGAATCGCAGAAATGAACTCGATGTAAGGCTTAATCAAACTTTTCTCGCCGCGCTGCGCGATTTCGCTCACATAAATCGCCGAGAAAACTCCAAACGGAACGGCAATGAACAGCGCGACGGACGCCACCATGATCGATCCAACCAGCAATGGAATGATCCCGTACCAATCCTGCCAGAAACTAGCTGTGGTCCAATCCTTCCCGAAAAGAAACGAAGCGACCGAACGATACCAGGGGACCGGCACACGCGGGTTCCACTCATGTAACCGCTGCGCCGCGCCCGGCAAACCGGCCAGATAATCGCGAACTCGCTTTTCCCATTTCTCAAATGACGCTTGTGATTTTGCGTCGCTCAATCGCGGCGCTGCGTTCAGCAACGCGCGAATTCGTTCGCCCATCGATAACGTGATCTGAGCGAATTTTGCCGTGTTCGCCTGCAAGACCGCGAGCGATTGCTCTTCGTTGAGCGGCGACGCGGCCGCCGGGGCCTCGTCGTTTTCGCCGCGATTGATGTCGCCTCCGCGGCCTTCGCGCATTGCAATCGCCTCACGCAAGGCCAGCGCCTGGTCACCCGCGTCCGAAACGAGCGCGTTAAGAAATTCACCCGCGTCGCTGAATTGCGTCGCAAACCGATCGAGCTCGACCGTGGTCCCGCCCCCTCCGCGCACGCGGACGTCGTTGAGCGCGCGCACCAACGCCGAGTGCGCCTGCGCTTGCCCACGCATGATGTCCACGTATTCCAGACCAGCCCGCCGATACAGGCGTAAATTCGCCAGGTTTTGCCCGAAAAATCCGAAACCTTCGCGAAACAGAAAAATCGTGATCAAGGCAAGCACTACAATCGCAACCAGGGCGTTGCTGCCGAAAAACGCTTTGATCGCCGCTTCAGCACTTAAACGGCGACGGCGGCGCGATGCGCTCTTTTCCGGCAAAATCGACAACCGCGGGGCGACTGTTTCCACGTTCACGACGATGCGAAACGACCGCGCAACCGGCAATGTCTTTAATGTTACGATTCTGTGACAGCAGCGCGATCAGGCACGCCATCCACCGGCAGCATCACACGAATGGTAGTTCCGCGTCCCAACTCGCTCTCGGCTTCAACCCGGCCGCCATGGAGCTGTGCGATGTGTTTCACGATCGCGAGCCCAAGACCTGTTCCACCCAGCTCCCGGCTGCGCGCTTTGTCCGCGCGATAAAACCTTTCGAAAATGCGCGGCAAATCCTCCCTTCCGATGCCGATGCCATTATCGGTCACGCTCACTACTATTTGATCATTGCGCCGCCCGGCTTGCAGACGAATCTCGCCCATTTCCCGCGAATATTTCACGGCGTTATCGAGCAAGTTATCGAAAATTTCCCGCAAACGCGCTTCGTCCGCGCGAATAATCGGTAAATCGCGGGGAAGATCGACAACCACTTTTAACTGTTTCTTCGCGAACTTATTTTCCCAGTCCCGCATCACGCCAGAGAACAACTCCGATAATCGCAGGTCGCTCCATTGCAGATTCGAATTGCCCGATTCCAATTGGGCGAGCGTGAGCAAATCCTCTACGATCAAACCAAGACGTTCAGAATGCCGCTCCATCACGTCCAGAATCCCAGCGGATTCCTGGCGCGAGAGTTTCGGATGCTCGCGCAACGTCTCGATGTACCCGCGCAAGATCGACAATGGCGTGCGCAACTCGTGCGAAACATTAGCGACAAAATCGCTCCGGATTTGATCGAGCTGTTTGAGCTGAGTGATGTCGTGAAACAGGATTACCACGCCGGTAATCTCGCCCGCCTCGTTCCTGGTGGGCACCGCGTTGAGCTCGAGTTGCGAATCCGCCCGGGCTAATTCGGTTCGTCGCGGTTCGCCCGCTCGCAAAGCATCGGCAATCAAGCGATCGAGCGTCGGGTCCCGAACAATTTCCAAAAGCGGCGCACCGGCTGAAGTCTCCGGGAGCACGAACAGTTTTCGAAACGTTTCGTTCGCCAAAATGAGACGTCGGTCCGAATCGACAACCAGCAATCCATCCTGCATCGCTGAAAAGATCGTTTGCGTGCCTGACTCGCGCTTGGCGATTTGCTTGTCGAGTTCCCGCGCATGCTGGAAAATATCTTCCAGCGCTAAACCGACGCGGCGCGATGTCGCGGCGCCACCGACCAGAAATGTGCTCGGCGTTTCTCGACGCGCGGTCTGCCTAACGAGTTGCTCGATTTGCCGCCACGGCGCGATCCACTTTCGCCACGCGATCCACGCAAGTACGATTGTCGATCCGACAATCGCGCAAAGCAGAAACCAAAACATGCCGGTTAATTTTCGCGCAAACGGTAGCCAAAACCGCGCACGGTTTCGACCGCATCGCCGGCTTTCCCAAGTTTCTCGCGCAAACGGCGGACATGCGTATCGACCGTTCGGGTGTCGATGACGCTTTCGTAACCCCAGACTTCGTTGAGTAAGCGGTCGCGCGCTTGCACGCGACCACGCCGTTGCATGAGCGTACGCAGCAACTTGAATTCGAGGCTGGTCAGGTTCACCCGCTTGCCGGCGACGGAAACTTCGTGACGCTCCGGGTCGATCGTAATCGGACCGGCCGTGAGGTGGTCCTCTTCCGGCTTCGCTTCGCCGCGCCGCAAAATCGCTTGAATGCGCAGAACCACTTCGCGCGGGCTGAACGGTTTGGTCACGTAATCGTCAGCGCCAAACTCCAAACCGACAATTCGATCGATTTCTTCGGCCTTCGCCGTCAACATCATGATCGGGATATGGCGGGTTGCGGGATCGCTCTTCAAAATCTTGCAGACTTCCAGGCCCGGCATCTTCGGCAGCATCAAATCGAGAATGATGAAAGCCGGCTTGTCGGTGCGCGCCTTGTTGAGACCGGTAGCGCCATCACTCGCAGTCGAAACAGCGAAGCCGCCCGCTTTCCGCAAATTGAGCACGAGCAGGTCGACGACATCCCGTTCGTCCTCGACAATCAGGATGTTTTTGCTTGGCGCAGATTGCATGCGCTGCGGGCTCTTTTTTGCAACCGCTATTGAGCTATACCGGAAACGCCTTCCGGTTTTACGCCAGCTTTTTCGTTCAAGGCTTGCGTGAATTCCTGCAAACTGGAAACGATCTGCGGCGCTTTGCTCAGCACGGTGGTGGCCAGCTTTTCCGAGTAATCGGGCCGACGCTGCGACATTTCGGAAAGCGCCATCATGACGGCGAGCGCGTTGTTAATCGAATGTTTGATCTCGCTGAACTTCCGTTGCAATTGAGCGAGCTCTTCTTGTGTGATGGTGCGGTCGGGATCACTCATAAACGGGGCGATTTCTACTGGAGAAAAGAAGCGGTTGTGCTTGACTAAAGGTTCGAGATTTGTCGTCCCGATGCCTGCGCAAGTTATCAAGATCAGTGGTGCGCGCCAGCACAATTTGCGGAATCTCCACCTCGAAATTCCGCGGGAGAAGCTGGTTGTCATCACCGGATTGAGCGGTTCCGGAAAATCGTCGCTCGCCTTCGATACGCTCTACGCCGAAGGGCAGCGCCGCTATGTCGAAAGTCTTTCCGCTTACGCCCGGCAGTTTCTCGATCAAATGGAAAAGCCGGACGTCGATTTCATCGAAGGCCTTTCGCCCGCCATCGCCATCGAACAACGCAGCGCCGGCGCGAACCCAAGATCGACAATCGCGACCACGACGGAAATTTACGATTATCTGCGCGTCCTTTTCTCCGCGGTCGGCCAGCCGCACGATCCCGAAACCGGTCAACCAATCCATCGGCAAACGCCGCAGCAAATTGTCGATCAAATCCTTGGCTACCCGCCGGAAACAAAAATCGTCGTGCTCGCTCCGCTCGTCCAAAATCAAACGGGCGAATTTCGCGACGTCATCGAAAAAGTGCGACGGGAAGGATTCGTGCGCGTCCGGGTGGATGGTAAAATCATCGAGCTCAGCCGCGCCGAGCCGATTCGCCTGAAAAAGAACACACGGCACACCATTGAGGCCGTCGTCGACCGGTTAGTCGTGCGCGATGACGTTCGGGTTCGCCTGACCGACTCAGTGGAGACGGCTTTGAAATGGGGTGGGAACAAGATTGCGGTGTTGCGGCAAACGTCCAGCGTCCAACGCTCAACGCCCAACGCCGAAATCGGAGAAACCTGGGAAGAAACCCGTTACTCGACGGATTACGGCAACGCCGAGACCGGCTTCACGCTGGGCGAGCTCACACCGAAACATTTTTCGTTTAACAGCCATCTCGGAGCGTGTCCGGCTTGCCACGGCTTGGGGACGCAACTCGTTGTCGATCCCGATTTAATGATTTCGGATGAAACTAAAACGATCGCGGAAGGCGCAATCACGCCGTGGCGTCGCGGCAACAAACGAATGAAGGCGTATTACGGCCACTTGCAGGGCGCGCTGGTAAAACATTTCCATATCGATGAGGACATGCCGTTTTCGGATCTGCCTGACGAATTCAAAAGTGCGCTCTACTTCGGCACCAACGGCGAGCCAATCGAAATGAATTTCGGGGGCAATGGCCAAAAGAAAGTCGCCAAACCATTTGAAGGTCTCGTGCCCCAAATGCAACGGCTTTACCAGGAAACTGAGAGCGAATTCACACGCAACCGCATTCGCGCGTTCATGACTCGGGAGCCGTGCAAAGTCTGCGGCGGCGCCCGGCTCAAGCCTGAAATCCTCGCCGTTACAATTAAAGATCGACAGGGGCGCGAGCTGAACATCCACCAATTTAGCGAACAGACCACCGCAGCGGCCGCGCGTTATATCGACAATCTCGAACTGACAGCCCAGCAGAAAAAGATTGTGATAGATGTCGTCCGCGAAATTCAATCGCGGCTGCAATTTCTAGTCGAGGTCGGGCTCGGCTATCTCACGTTGAATCGCGAGAGCGGCACGCTTTCCGGCGGCGAAGCGCAACGCATCCGGCTCGCGACACAGATCGGCTCGGGGCTCGCTGGTGTATTATATGTACTAGATGAGCCGAGCATCGGACTGCATCAACGCGACAATGCCCGGTTGCTCGGGACGTTGCGACGGCTACGCGACCTCGGGAACTCCGTGATTGTGGTCGAGCACGATGAAGAAACGATTCGCGCCGCCGATCACATTGTCGATCTCGGTCCAGGTGCGGGGCCGCGCGGGGGCGAGATCGTGGCCCAGGGAAAACTCGAAGACATTCTGCGCGCGAAAAATTCTTTAACCGCGGATTATCTTTCAGGCCGTTTGCGTATCGCCATTCCAAAGCAGCGGACAAAACCAAGATCGAATCAAGGCGACGACGAAGGCTGGATCAAACTGCTGGGCGCGGCGGAGAACAATTTGAAAAACGTGACCGTGGCGTTTCCGCTCGGTTGTTTCACCTGCGTGACCGGCGTTTCTGGAAGCGGAAAATCAACCTTGGTCGATGACATTCTGCGCCGGGCGCTGTTTCGCCGCTTTTACAATTCGAGGGAGAAACCGGGCGCATACCGCGCGTTGCGCGGGGTCGACCAGATCGACAAAGCGATCGTGATCGACCAAAGCGCGATTGGCCGAACGCCGCGCTCCAATCCTGTCACCTACACCGGCGCATTCACCCCAATCCGCGAATTGTTTGCCCAACTGCCGGCCGCACGCGTGCGCGGCTACGATGCCGGCCGGTTTAGTTTCAATGTGAAAGGCGGCCGCTGCGAAAATTGCGAAGGTGGCGGCTTGATCAAGATCGAGATGCATTTTTTGCCGGATGTTTACGTGCAGTGCGAAGTTTGTCACGGCCAGCGTTACAATCGCGAGACGCTCGAGATTACCTATAAAGGCAAAAACATCGCCGACGTGCTCAATTTGACAGTCGATGAAGCCGCAAGGTTCTTCCGCAACGTGCCCAGCGTTTCCGAGAAATTGAACGCTCTGCTCGATGTGGGCCTCGGTTACCTCCGGCTCGGCCAGGCGGGCACAACACTCTCCGGCGGGGAAGCGCAACGGGTAAAACTCGCTACCGAGTTGGCCAAGAAGGCGACCGGACGCACCATTTATATTCTGGACGAACCGACGACGGGATTACACTTCGCCGACATTGAAAAGTTGCTGCACGTGCTGATGAAATTACGCGACGCGGGCAATACCCTCATCGTCATCGAACATAACCTCGAAATGATTAAGTGTGCGGACTGGATCATTGATCTCGGACCGGAAGGCGGCGAGGAGGGAGGAGAGATTATCGCCGCCGGCCCGCCTGAAGCGATTGTCGATCTACCCAAAAGTTATACCGGCAAATACTTACGGCCACTCTTGCACAAACGATGAAAACGCTCCTGATCTTTCTCGTCGCATTGTCGCTCTTTGTAGCGGCAGGATCGCGCGCGCAAGACTCAGCGGACCTTGCCGCCGCGGCCGCGCCGTTGCTCGAAGGCGTTCCGGAAGTTGCGGTCGCTCGATTGCAAGCGTTGCTCAATAAAGATTCGTCCGAGCCCGAGTGGCAGGCCGTGGCCGAGAAACTTGCTGAAGCCCTCTTAGCGTCGAACCGGCCGGCAGAGGCGCTCAATTTGCTTGATCATCCGCGATTGCGCGCTGTGTCATCGACAAAATTTTGGCGCGCGCAAGCACTCGCCTCTTTACATCGGCCGGCAGAAGCGCTCCCGCTTTACAGAGAAGTGACCGCGAATGATAAGGCACTGTTCCACACCGATGCAGTTTTTGGCGAGGCGGAAATGTTGCGCGCTTTAGGACGAACGGACGAGGCGCTGCAGAAATTCTCCTCGCTCTTTCGCGATCGGCAATGGGGCATCCGTGCCCAGTTGCGCACCGCCGAACTGTTTCTCGACAAATCGGATGCGGCCAATGCGAAACGATTACTCGATAAAATGCAGGCGAGATCGACAGCCAACAAAAAAGAGCGCCATTTTCTGCGGGGACGTTTGGAAATGGTTTCTCATGCGCCAGAGAAAGCGGCCGCGACATTGGAATCGCTACTAAAAAGACCGGAGGGAGCGAGCCACGCCGTTCTGCTCGCCGCGCTCTTCACCCTTGCCGACGCGCACTTGCAATTGCAGACGCCGGAAACGGGCGATGACGTACTGGAGGATTTTGTTGAGCACCATCCACAAGATATCGATCTGGCGGGCATCTTTGCGAAATTGGACGAGCTTTATCGGGCAGAGCGAAAGCCGTCGCGCACGGAATTAGAGAAATGGACGCGAGATCCGACACAGCCACGGCGAGGTTTTGCGCAATGGTATCTGGCTCGCCTGCAGCTTCGGGCCGGACGGCGTGATCGTGCTTTGGAATTGTTTGCTGCCCTGCGGCGCAGCCAACCCAAGTTCACCGCGCTTGCTCCCGCCTTTCTCGAATTCTCGCAGCTCGAATTGCAAGATGGACATTTCGACGAAGCGCTTGCGATCCTAAACGATGCGCGCGCACTCCAACCCGGCACGGTCTTACTCGATCGAATCAACTTGCTGAGCGCGCAAACGCAGTATCGCGCCAAACGATTCGCCGCCGCCACCGCGATATTTGAGCAAATCGCGCACTCCCCATCTCCGTTCGCGACGGTGTCGATGTTCAACGCCTCTTTGGGTTGGCTGCAGCTCGGCGAACAGGCCCATTTTTTAGCTGATTATCAAGAGCTGACGAAGAAAGATGGCGACGAAGAATCGCGCGCCGAACTGCGGCTGGAAGAGGGATTGGTGAAGGCGACGAACGGCGATCCGCGAGCATCGGATTCCCTGCAAAGCTTCCTGCGCGATTTCCCAGGAAACAAGCGCGCGTCGGAAGCCTGGGTTGCTTTGGCCGAGCTGGCGTTTCACGCGGTGCCGCCGCGCCTGGATGAAGCGCGGAAGAATTTGATGCGCGCGGTGGAAGTAAAACCAACTGCGGTGGCGGCCGAGCGCGGCGATTATCTCGCGATTTGGATCGAAGACTCAGCCGGCTCGAACGACGCGAAAATAATCGATCTAGCTAAGCGATTCCTTGAACAACATAGCGCGTCCGGGCTCGTCCCAACTGTGCGCATGAAACTAGCCGAGGTTTATTATCGCCAGCAGGATTTTTCGAACGCGCGAACGCAGTTCGAAATGTTAGCGGCGCAAAATCCAGCCTGGCCGCTTACAGAAAAGGCTTTGTTTTTCGCAGCCGAATCCGCCATGGCCAGCATGGGCGCGCGTTCACTCGATCAGGCGATTGTTCTTTTCGATCGGGTGGTGCAATTGAATGGCGAGCTCAAATGGGCGGCGCGCAATGAGGAAGCCGTGATCGAACGCAAACTGGGCAAAACGCAGGATGCCCTAGTTTTGTATGACGAGGTCTTAAAAGGCGACGCGCGTCCGGCGGAGAAGCGAGAGGCGCTTTGCGGCAAGGGCGACATTTTCTTCGAGATGGGCGCAAACGATCCGAAGATTTACCAGCGCGCGATCGAAGTTTACGATCAGCTCGCGATCAACCGGGACGAACCGGTTCATTGGCGCAATCAGGCGCTTTTTAAAAAGGGCGTTTGCCTGGAGAAGCAAGCGGATCATGCCGCCGCGCTCGACACATTTTACAAGGTCCTGGAAGAAGGAACACGCCCGGACCGGCCACGCGAATTCTTTTGGTTTTATAAAGCGGGGTTTAATGCAGGCCGGCTTTTGGAAGACGATGCCAAGTGGCAGTCCGCGGCCGCGGTTTACCAAAAGCTGGCGGCGGCCGGCGGCACCCGCAGCGACGAAGCCCGAGAGCGTCTTAATCGTCTCCGTCTGGAACATTTCCTTTGGGAAGAGTGACTTAGAGGCGTGTTTTCTACTTGCAGCCGACAGCTAAAAGGCGCACACTCCTTATATGACAACTGCAAAACACCCGTTTGGGTTGTGCGGTTGGTCGATCCGTTGCGCCAGAGTCGCGATCTCGCTCGCCTTTTGCGCTTCGGTTTTTGCTGATCCGAGCAAAAACGTTGTCACGCCAATGAAGCAGCAGCCGTCTGTAAAGACGGTGCGAAAAGCGTGCTACGTTTACATCACAGGTTCCGCGATTGCGCAGCCTTGCGACAGACTCGGCGTCATTCCGACCACCGCATACAACCTGGATCGAGTCGGCGGAAGCCACCGATAAGAAGTTAAGGTTCCGCGAAACAAATTCGCGGAAATGGTGCGTTACTAGCGCGAAAGCGCTGGTTAACGGGTTTTTGTTTTCCAACGCATAAGGCCGCGAAGCTTGCGGCCTACTTTTTCGATCGGATGTTTCTCCGCCGCACGGAGTAACTTTGCGTAAGCCTTTCGGCCGGTTTTCATTTCACGAATAAATTCACGCGCAAATTTTCCTGAGCGGATTTCGCGCAGCACCATTTCCATTCGTTTCTGTACCGTGGCATCGATAATCCGCGGACCGACGGTCAATTCGCCCCATTTCGCGGTGTCGGAAATGAGAGCGCGCATCCCATTGATGCCTGCCTCGTGGATTAGATCGACAATAAACTTGAGCTCGTGCAGACATTCGAAATAAGCGAGCTCCGGCGAATAGCCAGCGCGCACGAGCGTGTCAAATCCCGCACGGATCAGCGCGCTCGTCCCGCCGCAAAGCACAGCTTGCTCGCCAAAAAGATCCGTCTCCGTTTCCTCACGGAATGTTGTTTCAAGCACACCGGCTCGTGTGCAACCGATCCCTTTGGCCCAGGCTAGTGCGGTCCGTCTGGCCCGTCTGCTTGGGTTCTGATGAACCGCGAACAATGCTGGGACGCCGCGGCCATTTACGAATTCGCGGCGCACCATCGGCCCAAGACCTTTTGGCGCGACCATGACAACATCGACATCTTTTCGTGGAACGATTGTGTGGTAATGAATGGCGATGCCGTGCGCGAAAAGCAAGGTTTGGCCGGAACGCAACTCGGGCGCGATTTCATTCTTGTAGACAGCGGGCATTTTCGTATCGGGCAATGCAAAGAAAATGACGTCGGCACGTCGAACCGCTTCAGATGTTTCAAAAACCTTCAGGCGGTGACGGCGCGCAACCGCACGCGATTTGCTTCCCCGATAAAGACCGATTACAACCCGGATTCCGCTGTCGCGCAGGTTCAGCGCGTGGGCATGGCCCTGCGCGCCAAAGCCGATCACGGCGCAGGTTTTCGCTTTCAGCCAAGCAAGATCGACATCTTTGTCGGTATAAATGCGCACGGCCATACATCGCCGAAGCGGGCCGCAATTGCTAACAAATCAGCGCGGCGTCAGCAACGCGTTTCCGTTCGCTGTTACCTGGCTTTGAACCAAAGCGCGAAGCCGCGATGCTTGTGCAAGTGTCGCACGCGCCTCAGCGTTGCGCCCCATTTTTTCCAAAATATCGGAAAGCAGAACGTACTGACTGGGTTGATCCGGTTGGCGTGCAACAGCGCGTCGCTGGATTCGAAAAGCATCATCGAGCTTTTTCTCGCGTACCCGCATCTCGACCATCAGCCGAAATGCATCTGTACCATGCACATCGAGACGACTTGCCAGGCGCAAGGCCGCGTCGGCACGCTCTTCGTCTCCGCTTTGAGCGTACAAACGTCCGAGCGCGAGCGCCGCGCCCTGATGCCACCAATTTCCCCGCGCAAAATCCTCGACCAAGTGCAAAGCCGCATCAGGTCCCTGTCTTTCGCGCACGATCTCGGCTTTCAAACTGATCAGTTCCCAAACTTCTGGGTAATCGTTATGCGCCCGCTCCAATATTGCCAATGCAGCGTCATCGTTATGAGCGTTGTGTCGAACATTGGCCAGATTTAGAGCGCCCAACCAGGTTCTAGGATATTCCTCGCGAGTTCTGGCGGAATTTTTCTCGATAACCGCAAACAAAGCTTCCGCTTCCTTGTTCTTTCCTTGGCGAGCAAGGACGCTGGCAAGATTATTTTGCGCCACCGGGTAGTCGGGATTTTGCTCAAGCACCGAGCGAAATATCCGCTCAGCGTCAGCATAGGCTCCACGGGCGGCGTAGACCTGACCGAGATTAACGGCGACCCGCGCACTTCTACTCCCTGCCTGAAAAGTCCGTTTGTAGAAGGTTTCTTCGTTCGACCAATCGCTGCTTCGAATGAAACTGCGAGCGCTAAGGGTAAGAACAGCCAACGCTGCGAATGTTGTGACCAAAGGGCGCCAGCGGATCGGCAGTCGAAAAGCGCAGCCGGCAGCAAAGATGAGTAAACCCACGCTGGGCAGATACAACCAATGTTCCGCCGCCGTCGCGTTAAGCTGTACGATGTTCGATATAGGAAGATACGCGGCCAGAAACCATGCTCCGCCGAACACGCGCATTACTTGCCAACGATCTTTCTTGATGCTTCCGGCAATTAACGCTGCGAGGACGATCAATCCAAGAATCGATAAATACTCTTGGCCGATCGTGTTTCGCCAGGTTTCACGGTTCAGGTAATGGATCTGGGCAGATGCGACGCTGCGTTCCATGTACAAATTGGACGGCCAAACCATTAATCGACCATAATCTCCCAACGCCCGCGCCATTAAAACTGCGCGCACTGGCGGCGTGTAATCCACTGGAGCCGGATATGCTTGCCTAGCCGATGGCAAGTGTCGAAGCGCAACGTACATCAAGACAAGTCCAAGGCAGCAGATCAGTGCACCAACGCGAATTCGAAATTGGATTCGGCGCTCGATGAAAATTAGATGGCCGACAAAAATGAGAATCCAAACGAGCGCGATTTCGCGAGAACAAAGCGCCAACATCCCCGAAGCGGTCGCCAAGCAGTACAATAAAATAAGACTGACTCCCTTTGCATTGTCGGTAGCCCGCAAGAACAAAAGCCATCCGCTTGTGGCGAAAACAACGGCGAGACTGTCGGCGCGTCCCGAAATGTAGTCTACAGCTGCACTGTGCACAGGATGAACGGTCCAAAGCAACGCAATTATGTAGGCGCTGTGTGAGATCCACGGAGCGCGTCTGAGTGCTTCCAATCGCAAGGCTTGTCGAGATCGAGAAAACCGAAACGACAGAATGAGTTGTTGCAAAAGAAAGTACAGCAGAATCGCACTACTCACATGCAGGAGTATGTTCGTCAGATGGAAGCCGAACTCGTTCGTGTTCCAAAACAGGTAGTCGAAAAAATACGAGATATTCTGCACCGGCCGATAGTGGGATGAATAGGAATCGAGAAATAAGTAGTGGCGAAATGACTCCAAAATTAGTAACGGACTTTTTATAAATGGATTGTCTTTAACCAGGTATTGATCGTCCCAAATGCGCTGCCCTTGTAGCGCGGGCAAACGGACGATGAACCCGATCAGCGCGAGAAACAGGCACCGAAACCAATCGGCACAGAGAAATCGCGGCAGATCGAAGCGGCGACAGATCGGAGCGGAATTTTGCATGCGATTTCCTTCTGCTTTCGGCTTGCCGATGAGAGGTCTTGCTAGTGGGATTGTTAATGCCGGCATCGGACGAGTGATTCCGGGTTAAATGCACGAGCGTCCTCTTCGCTCAGGAAGAGGACGCATCTGCATGGAGGAAAATCTCCAGTTAGGGACCGTAGGGCGACCAAAAACCGACGCCGGCCACGTCCGACAATGTGGCATAGTCCGCTGGAAGCACCGTTGGAATGATGTCAACCACTTGAGGGCCGTAAGAACTTCCCAACAGACTGTTGCCGCTATTGTAAAGGAGCGTACCTTTTTTTACATAGTTCGTCCAATCAGTGACGGCAACCGTGGCGCCGGTGGTCCTGCCGGTTTCGACCGCGTATTGGTCAACCGCCGAGTCGATCATTCGCAAATCGTTCAGGATACGGGTGGCTTGCGAGCGTTTGCGGGCCCGGAGGAATCCGGGAACTGCGATCGCCGCGAGCAACGCGATGATTGCGACAACGATCATGATTTCGACCAGCGTGAAGCCGGCCACTTTTGTTTGAAACTTTCTTAACATAAGTGCGATTCTTTCGTTATTTATTTATGATTTCGGTAACCAAGCGAGTCGCAAGCTGTCTCAGCGCTCACAACTCATTCCCTGCCACTCGGCGTTCGCACGAATGACAGGAGAATGAATCGTGAGATTCTCTACGGACCGTAGGGCGACCAAAACCCGACGCCGGCCACGTCCGACAAGGTGGCGTAGTCCACCGGTCGCACCGTTGGGATGGTGTCAACCGCTTGATTACCGTAGGCCGTGCCCAAAAGGCTGTTGCCGCTATTGTAAAGCAGCGAACCTTTTTTGAGATAGTTCGTCCAATCGGTGACGTTAACTGTCGCACCGGTTGTCCGGTTGGTCTCGATCGCGTATTGGTCAACCGCTGAATCGATCATTCGCAGGTCGTTCAGGATACGGGTGGCTTGCGAGCGTTTGCGGGCCCGGAGAAATCCAGGCACGGCGATCGCTGCGAGCAACGCGATGATCGCAACTACGATCATGATTTCCACGAGGGTGAAGCCCCCGCGGCGTTTATTAATGGCTTTTAACATGCTATTGCTTTCTTTGTTTTTTGTTTGTTTGACTGCGCTCCGCGATACCGATCGCGGATCAAGGCCTTTATGAAGCAGTGTTAATGCCAAACCGGGTGAAACTTGGACTCCGAATCGGGCCCTTCTCCCTGGGGTTGAGCCACCTCATTTTTGCGCTGGTTTTTCTCCTGCGGCTTTTCGCCCTATCCCGCTTGAGCCATTCGGCCTTCTTGCTCCCCACGCGCGGTGACATGCATTTTTATGACGATTGGGCGCAACGAATTCTGCGGGGCGAAGTCACGGGCCATTTCGCCTTCTACGGGCTGCCGCTTTACGCCTACTTGCTCGCTCTGCTCTACCGAATTTTCGGTTACAACCCGTTTGTGCCCGGTTTGTTGCAGGCGGGCCTCGACGCCGGCATTGCCGTGCTGATTTATCGACTAGCTCAACAGATCTTTCCGGCGGCTGCAACGGTTAGCCTTACATCGACAAGTTGGCTCCGAAGAATGGCGAGTGTAAACCAAGCGCGGATCGTTGGTACAGTCGCGGCGGTCGGTTGGGCTTTCTTTATCCCCGCTCAAGCTTATGCCGTCATCCTGATGCCGACGGTCTGGTTTGTTTTCGTGTTCTGGTGGGTCGTTTGGCGATTTGTGCGGAGCAACCGAGCGCCCGGTGAAAAAGAATCTTTCCTGCTCGGCCTGCTCATCGGCGTCACGGCAATGGGCGTCGCCACGATCTTCGTCCTCGTTCCCCTGATTCTCGGCGTTCTGGTTCTCAGATCGAAAATCGACGCTCGCCTCGGGCGGATCTTCGCTGTGCGCACCGTCCTTTTGATCGCCGGTGTTGGCCTGGGTTCGTCACCATGCTGGATTCATAATTATTTTGTTGCACGCGACCCTGTTTTTCTCTCCGCCCATAGCGGAATCAATTTCTGGATCGGTAACAATCCGACTGCGAACGGTTACCCCCGTTTCCCTCCGGGATTGCGCGCCGGGCAGGCTGCCATGTTGCAAGATTCGATCACTCAGGCAGAAGCGGCCGCTGGCCATGGACTTAAGCGCGCCGAAGTTTCTGTGTATTGGTCGGCCAAAGCGAAAAATTATGTCGCCTCGCACTTTGGCGACTGGCTAAAACTGCTCGCCCGCAAACTGCGCAATTTCTGGAACGCATTTCAATATGACGATCTGAGCATCATTACCGCGCTGCGCGAGCAAGGCGTCATATTGCCTGGTATTTATTTCGGGATCGTTGCCGCGCTGGCAATTCCCGGGATCTTACTGGCTTGGTGGCTTGCGCCACAATCACGCTGGATCACGGCCGCGATCTTATTGTCGATGTTTGCCCTTCTCACCGTTTTCGTCACCGAACGTTATCGTCTTGTTGCCGTCCCCGGCCTGCTAATTTTCGCGGCGTTCGGATTGTCGGTTTTGTGGCAATCGCTTGGCGTAAATCAGTTTCAAGTCGCGACACTTTATCTAGCCTTGTTAGTTGGATCGACGGGCTTGGTCGTTTGGCCGCAGAAAGACGCGTCGCTGTGGGCACTCGATGCCTATAATTCGGGTTGGCAAGCGCTCGAGTCCAACAATCTCGACCTGGCCGACAAGAAACTCGGCATTGCTTACGCCTATGTTTCGGACAACACCGAAATAGTTTTTGCGCTTGGAAATTTGCGTCTGGCACAAGCCAATCCGGACGCGGCCGCAACATTTTATCGAGCAGCGCTGGCCATTGACCCGAAGCATAAGGGTGCCTTAAACAATCTCGGAGTACTGGAACTTGAGAGAGGACGATACGGCGACGCTGAGCTGTGGTTCCGGCGTGCTAAAGATGTCGATCCGCGCAATGCCAAGACATATTATCTTCTCGCCAAAACTTTTCTAGCCGAGAGCAATCGCCCCGCGGCAACAAACGCGATTGAAAAGGCAATCAAGCTTAATCCTGAACAACCGGAATTTGCGGCCTTGCGCGAAGAGATTTACAAATCGAATCAATAAATGGTGACCGAAGATCAGACATCCCGAGGAAGATTCAATCACTTCATCTTAATCGGCGTTCTCGCACTTGGAATTTTCCTTCGCCTGCCACCGAACGTATTTCTAGATGGCGGACCATTGCATCCGTTTGCTGGACTTCACTTTGCACCAGCTTTCGCCCAAGTCGGATTCGATGAAAACCTTTACCGTCAATACGTCAAAACCCTGATTGAGCGAGGGATCACATCTTATCCGGACATGGTTGAGGATTACATTGTTGCACAAAGCCAATTGCCGGGTGCCATCCTGCCGCCAGTTCGCTTTCTTTACATTTTTTCCGGTTATCTTTGGCATTTGCTGTTCGGCGCGGAACCTCTCGCCGCTTTGCAGGACGTGGCTTCTTTGTTCAGCATGTTAACGCTCGGCCTCGCAGCGATCGTCGCCTGGCGATTAAGCGGCACAACGTCGGGGCTGGCTGTCGCTGCGCTGATGGCGGTTGCACCAACACAACTGCACATGTCACAGCACGCTTTGATCGATGGCTTTTTTGCGTTCTGGGCCCTGCTTTGCCTCTGGTTGCTTTGGGAAAATCTGCGGAATCCGCGGAAGGGGCCATTGTTAATGGCTTTCGGCGCCTCGCTTGCTGCTCTGGTTCTCACAAAGGAGAATTCATTTTTCGTTGGAGTGGCATTACTAGTTCTGCTCCTGACAAATCGTTGGCTGAGATTCGGCACTGTCACGCGCGAACTCCTTCTCGTAACCGTTGCCGGTCCGCTCCTCGGGGTCGTGATTTTGGTCTTCGTCGCGGGCGGGCCAAACAACTTAATGACGACCTACGAACTGCTCGTGGCCAAGGCTTCACAAACTCCCTACGCGATACTGACGGGGGACGGCCCATGGTATCGATATCTCGTCGATTTACTCCTCGTTAGTCCTGTTATTTTGATTCTCGCCCTCGGATCCGTCTTTCGGCTGGATTTGACGAAGAAGTCCGAGCTCTATCTGTTCACATTTGTTGCAGCGAGTTATCTTGCGATGTGCAACGTGAAATACGGAATGAATTTGCGCTATACGAACATGTGGGACATGCCGCTTCGATTTCTCGCGTTTAGTGCGCTCGTTGCGCTGTTCGAGCCCCGGCGTCGCCACATCTGGCTGGCAATCGCGACCGCATTCGTGTGCGCGATCGAACTCAGGCAATATTACATTCTGGCAGTGCGCTATCCGCTCTATGAATTGATTACGCGGGACTTACTTCACGCGCTACAAATCCTGAAGTAAGCGATCGCAGCTCAGACCCGTCCTACAACGAGGCCGCTTTCTTTTTGCGATACAAGTCCAGTGGACCGTAACGAGCGCAGAGTTCGAATTGTTGTTCTACCACGCGCATCGGTCTATCCGAGCCACATTTAATCGACTCGTTTTGCTCGCTCCAAGCATCCAATACATGATCAAGCACCAGCCAGTCCGCGCTAGCCACATCTTCAGCAAGACGCGAGTTCGGGCGATTTGCCGACCGGGGATTCATTTCAAGAAAATAGGTGGAAGGCCGCAGCTGCGGCATCATGTGGTAAATGAACGTGTCGTTACGATTCGTCCGCCGGAGATCCGCCGGACCCACAAACAGCCGATCTCCCGGCGAGGCAAGGGCGTCCAGTCGATCGAACATTTTGGCTAGTGCGACTGCCATTTGGTCAGAAGGAACCGGGAAGGACCGGCCGTGCTCCGCAATAAAAACGGCTTTTGGCGTCTCGTTTTGAAAGGCGTTGACAAATTCATGACGGAAATAAAGCGAAATTTCAGGAACGAAGGCGTCGACGAAAATTACGACCATGGTAGTGGCTAGAATGGCATCTTTTCGAGGCGACATTGTTGTGCGCGCATTTAACCGTAGGAGAAGAAACACCGATAACGGCAACATGCTTATCGACATAAAGGCCGCACAAATGACGTGCAAAAGATCAATGCGCTGGGCCGCCTGATGCGTGAGACCCAAACCGAAAAGTGCCAGGGCGAGGAGAACACGCGCCGCCGGATCACTACGTTTTGCATAAACGGCCACCGCTCCTGCGATAACATTGGCAACGGCTGCGGCGATATGAACGAAAAATAAACAAATCAAATACGTGTCAGCGGAAAAAAGCGGCAGGTGACGAGCTGGATTGGTAATAATTGGAAAAAGCAACAGGTTATTTAGAAGTTCGCGCGGGCTGGCAAGGAGTGTAAGCCCCGCTAGTGGCAACAACGCGACAAACGCGCCTACGACATAATATCGTCGTTGGGCGAATCGCATCAGGAGAAAGAGGGGCAACGCCGAAGCAATGACTGCCGGGCCGAGGTCCGGCCGGAATAGAAGCGCGCTCCCCGCAAGAACGCCTCCCCCGAGGGCTCTCCATTTTGATTCCGAGGCTGCAATCATCCAAATCGACCACAAACAGCACACCATTCCCCCCATCCACGCGTAGGCTGCGAGCAAGGATGGCAAGATAAACATGCCGGCAAGAAACGTGCAGCCGACCGCGAGCGGTATGCTCCACCTCTGCACGATCATAAAAATCGCAGCAAGAATCAGAATCCGATAGGCCAAACCAACCGCCCGCTCGACAAAGATGTTCGGGTTGGAGACGGCGTAGACTGCGGACAAGACCCAGAGGTTACCCGGACCGTAAAATGTTTCGAAATCACGATAAGGAATCTCTCCCTTGAGCATCAGCTCGGGATAAACAAGTAGCGATCCTTCATCCATGGGAGCTGCCGTCTGTTCAAAGTCCGCCCAAAGCGGAACGAGCACGATCAGAATGACGACCGCACAGACAAAGATCTTTCGGAACGCGCGCATTTCGAAAAATGGCACTTGGCTACGCGGTGAACGTCCGGTTTCTGCGATAATCTCCCCTACTCAGCCATTTCTCGAGTAGCACATAAAGGCAGATAAATAGATACCGGCTTCCCATCTCTTTGAGACTGAGCTTGGATTTGCCAGTGCGGCGGTTGCGCCATGTGATCGGAACGCTGATCCACGAATAGCCCCGTGTAATTGCCTTCAAGGGAAGCTCTACTGTTATATTGAAGTGCGGCGAAATGAGCGGCCGGCAACCGTCGATGACACTCTTGCGGTAGGCTTTGAACGCATTGGTAGTGTCATTCAGCTTAAAAGCAAACAGCACTCGGACGAAAAAGTTTGCTAAACGGTTGATCACGAGTTTCAACCTTGGATAATCAATCGTACCCCCACCGCGCAAAAATCGGCTGCCAAACACGCACTCGTAGCCCTCTTGCAGCAAGGCCCAATAACGAACGACATCCCGGCAATCGTCTGACTCATCCGCCATCATGATGACAACCGCGTCCCCTTTCGTCTGATCGATCCCACAACTAACGGCTCTCCCAAAGCCGTGTGGCCCTCCGTTCTTGACGATCACTAGCTCGGGCATTTCAGATTGGATTACCTCCAACGTCGCAACTGTCGCATCCGTGCTCGCGTCATCGACAACTATGATTTCGTGGGGAACACGGTGGAGCTGTAATTCGACGTGCAAATGTTTCACTGTGGAAGCGATGCAGCGTTCCTCATTTCTCGCTGGAATAACCACTGACAGGAGCGTCAGGGTTGATTCCGTTCTGCGCTCTTTCGAACCAATATGATCACCGATTATTTCCGGAGCAGCTTTTCGTCGAAACATTTGATCGAACAAACAGCGTTCTTTGTGCCAGTTGGCGACGGAAACTACCTATCAAACCCTACGAGCTGATCTCTAGCCAGTCTGGGTTTGTCTCCGCATGGGTGGCTATCTCTTCCAGTAAAGATTGGATTGATGTTTGGGGCTGCCAATTCCATTGCCGTTGGGCTTGAGAGGCATCCAATACGAGCCAGGGAACATCAAATGGCCGGGGCCGATGATCACGCCCGATTTCGTAATGACCGAATCGAAGCGCGCACCAATCGCTCAGCTGCCGTAAAGACAAGCTGTTCTCCACGCCGCCGCTAAAATTGCAAAGGACCGGACCAAGCGCTCCTTCCATCTGGCGCAGAAGGACCGGTACGAGATCGCGCGGATGCAGACAATCGCGAACCTGGTGACCGTTTGCATCGAATCCAATATATTTTAGTGGCTTACGACGGTGATACCTGCGGATCCAAAATGAAAAGATTCCCTGATCAGCTTTCCCAAACTGGCCCGCACCGGCCAAGACCCCGCAACGATTGATCCACACTGGAAATTCAAAACAACCGCCATATTCTAGCGCGAGCTGTTCCGAGGCGCGTTTGGTCGCGCCGTACAGCGAGAGTGGCGAGTCAGTAGAAAATTCTTCGGAAATTCCTTTCGGATTAAGACCGCAAATCGTTTGCGGCACGGGCCGATAACCGTCTTGAACGACAGCAACTTTAATCGCGGTTAATGCTGAAACGGAATAAACACGGCTGGTACTCAGCAAAACAAAACCGGCTCGATGTTTTTTGCAGTATTCAAGGAGATTGATCGTTCCAAACAAATTGTTCTCGACGAGTTGACGGCTACTTATTCGTCCGTCCACGCCGCCAAGCACGCTTGGATTCGCCGCAGCATCGATTACCCAGTCGGCGCGATCGAGCACGTCTATATCGCTTTGATTGCGAATATCCAGGTGAAGTAGCTTTATTCCCAATTTCGCCAGCTTTGTCCGGTTTAACTCACTCCCGGGCCTACTCAAATTATCTAGCCCGACGATCTCAAGATTACTGCGCAGGGCGAGCAAGCCTGCAGCTATCGTACTGCCGGCGAAACCACACACGCCTGTGAGAACAATTTTCATGCGGCGCGACCGAGGGAAATGCGCTAAGCGCTTAACGCAAATGCGGATCGTCGCAGCTGATCGCTTACCCCAATCGTTTCTTCCAGAAGGTTGTTAACGGTCGGCATCGCTTCGGCGCGAACAAAGATTTGATAACTGAAGAGTCCCTTGCTCAAGCGGATTAGCGCTGTGTTCAAAGTAAGCAGACTGCGCGAGATCAAATTATTGCCTAAGGCAACTGGAAATGGCGCCGGGAGTCCACGCACCTCGAGGATCTTGTAGCCGGACTGCTTTAAAAGCTCGCGAACCGATCGAAAGGTGAAAAGCCGTGTGTGTGTGACATCGAGAATTCCCTTTTTCCCATAGTTAAACTGGCCGAGCAGTAACATCAGGCGCGTCGCCAAAAAACCGATGTTTGCCGTCGTCAGAATGATTTCCGGTCGCTTGCAACCGGTGGCAAAACGCAACTCGTCCATGAACTGGTCCGGCTGCTTTAGATGTTCGATAATATCGAGAAGAAAAATTTGATCGAATTGTGAGACATTTACCGGAAATTCGCGCCTATCGAGATCCCATTGGATGAAGTCGGTGTTGGAAGAGTCGTCACTTCGGTCTCGAATGTGCCGATCCATTCCAGTTACCCAGCAACCTTTTTTCCCTAATTCCGCCGCCAGTAAGCCCTGGCCGCAACCGACATCCAAAATTTTGCTCCCTGATTTCGCAGCCTTGATCGCGACCGTATGCGACGAAGTAAAGCCGAGCTTTAGATCGTAGATTTCTTCCACAGACTGCACATCAAATCTTCGATCGTAAAAAAGGTGAAGACCGCAGAGCCGCGCCCTAATTGTCGATTTAAAAACATTCCAGGCATACTTGAGCCCATTCACGTAACAGATTTCGTCGCCGTAAAATGTAGGGATCGCCACCTCGACGATGCGAAGTTTCTTCAATACCAGCTGAATGATGATTTCGGTGTCGAAATGGAAATCGTTCGTATTTTTCTCAAACGGAATCTGACCGAGTGCTTTCGTGCAATACAGTCGATAGCCAGAATGAAATTCGGACAGTGTCGTGCCGAGCACCGTATTTTGGAATACAGTCAGGATTTGGTTGCCAATCCATTTATAGAACGGCATCCCGCCGCGCAACGCCGCCCGCTTGTCGATCATTCGCGAGCCAAGAACCGCCTCTGCGGTCTCATCAACGATCGGTTTGAGTAAGTCTGTCAATTTTTCCGGCGCATATTGACCGTCGCCGTGAATCAACGCCACGATGTCGAAGCCGTTATCGATCGCGTATCGATAACCAAGCTTTTGGTTGCCGCCATAGCCCTGGTTCTCGGGAGTGCGGAGGACAGTAATTTTGAACGCAGGGTTGCGCTGTTGGTAATGCAGACCCTTGGCGAAAGTGCCATCTCGCGATGAATCATCGATAATCAATACTTCAACATCCATGGAATGGAGCGAAGCCGGGATGCGTTTCAGCACTTTTTCGATCGTCGTCTCCGCGTTATAGGCGACGATCAAAATAAGCAGGCGTTTGCCGGCAAGGCCGACATGTTGCGGGGCGATGCGTTCCAGCTTCTCCAGGCGCATTCCTTTTCCGCAGCTAGAATCAGGCCAGCCTAGCAGGTCGGACTTCCAGGAGCTATCGGGTATTACCCTGAAACTCGACCGGACGTCCCGCTATTCAGAGGGCCCCTTGCGGGCAACGACGCAGAATTGTTTGCCAACTATCCGCCATAAAAACGGGAACTTAAGATAAAGATGAAGGAAGAGAAGCGGCGGCGTAAATCCCTGCGACATGCTGTAAGGCAGGAATTTCCCCGCGACAAACTCGATTTTAAAACCCGTCATCTCCAATCCTTCCTTCAACGACAGTTCCGTTAACGGGAGGTAATGATCCCAGAAATCCCAATAGCGGCCGGGCAAATACTTCATGTTTGGGCCGAGGCAAATCAAGCGACCATTCGGCTTGAGACAACGAAAGGCTTCGACAAGAGTCAGTCGTAAGGCCTCTTTGGTCGGCAGGTGCTCAAAGAAATTGCTGGTGAAGACGACGTCCAGATGTGCGTCTTCTATGGGCCACGTCGCTGAGCAGTCTTGCGAAAAAAGCGTCACCTCTTGAGACAGCCTGTTTGCGGAGGCGGGTTCAGGTCCATCCCATATTTCCGGTCGGCAGTCACTTGGTTGATAAACTCCCCCAGCCGCAACCGAGATCGAGAATGACTGAATTCTCGGGAATCCACTTCGAGAAGAAATCTCGTATCAGGATGCTCCAGGCGCCGAATCGATATTGCGCGGTCCGCGCGAAGCGCATGGCATATTCTCGTTCCAGTTCCTTAGTCTTTGTCATTTATGATCGGCAATCGCTTGCGCCAATGAAGCATACAGGTACTCACCGCTCAAAAGACGGCTGTGTCTACTGCGTTGCCGTACCTGTCTGCGCCGCAAAAATGGCCACGGATATGCTCATGCCAAGCGCTGGATGTTTCGATATCCGCCCACAGGCAAACAAATTGCCCGCATTTGATGAATTCACCTCATATACTTACTCGCCATTCGCGCGTCCGCCTGCGGTATGACGTTCTGTCGGTCTACCTGATACTGGCTGGACTTACCTGGCTCGTATTCGCTCAAACCCTTGGTCATGATTTCATCGCCTACGACGACCA
>DASYVQ010000097.1:0-29446 GCA_035936875.1 Chthoniobacterales bacterium | reverse complement strand
CCGCAAAGTAATCAGAACTTCGGCCGGCTTTTTGACGACCGCGCAAACGAGCCGCTGCTGAATCAACTCGTAATCAATTTTGAGCGCGCGCTCGTATCGCAGCCCGGCGAGTTCGATTGGGGTTTCAAGTTGCAATTCATGTACGGGAGCGATGCGCGCTTCATCCATTCCCTCGGTCTGTTCGATCGCACTGCCCACGAAATTCTTCAGCCCGACTTGGTCGAAGCATATCTGAACCTGCACTTTCCAGTCATGACCGAGGGAGGACTCGATTTAAAGCTGGGCAAGTTCGTCACCTTGGAAGGCGCAGAGATCATCGATCCGCGAACCAACTTTTTTTACTCGCACAGCTACATTTTTAATTTTGGAATTCCGTTTAATCACACCGGCGCGCTGGCCACCTTTCACGCGAGCAAGTTGCTCGATCTTTACGCTGGAATTACTCGCGGGGTTAACGCGAGTGTCGACGACAACAACGACAGTCCCGCGTTTCATGGCGGCGTCGGACTCAATTTTCTAGAAGGCAAACTGAGCGCGCTCGCTGCGACGCACATCGGCCCGGAAACACCGAACGACAACCGCCACAATCGTTATCTCAATGACCTCACGATCACCGCGAAGCTAACCAAGAATTTCACTTCGATCACCGATTTGAATTACATTTACGATGAAGCAGCGGACGCGACCGGCTACGGCGTTGCGCAATACTTCATCTACACGATCAACGATGTCTTTTCGATCGGCGTGCGCGGCGAAATCTGGCGCGACCAAGATGGGTTCTACGTCGCCTCTTTCGCCGAGAACGACGACGCGGTCGATGGATTGCGCGGCGGTTCGGTCACTGTTGATCCACGCACGGTTGGCGGTGGCAAGACCACCTACGGAGCTGTGACTTTAGGATTGAACATTAGAACGCCAGTGCCGAAACCGGCAGCCAGTTTGGTCATTCGCCCTGAACTGCGTTTCGATCGTGCACTGAATGGGACGCGGCCGTTCAACGATTCCAGCGATTCCAACCAATTCACAGCCGGTATTGACGTCATCATCACTTTTTAGTGGTAGTGGCGCATGAGGCGACCAGTGAATCGCCGTCATACGAGAACTAACCCGCGAGACGCCCGCACACAGGCGGGCAGGCAGTCCGCTCCCCAGCAGGAGAATTCGCTGTCATCGCAGATTTGCGACGCCCGCGCGGACTGATACCGTGCGCGAAATGGAAGCAGCGGAAGAAGTTGAGAGGTTGAGCTGTTGAGTCGTTGAGAGATTGAAATGAATGCACCTGATTGGGCGACCGGAAGAAGTTGAGAGGTTGAGCTGTTGAGTCGTTGAGAGATTGATTGATCCTCCTTCGTCCCGCAGTCGCGGGACTTCCGCCTTCACTAAAGCTACGGCGTGACAAGTCGGCGCGACAGGGTGGTTGAGAGTTGAGTGTTGATAGCCACGAGGGCCTACGCACCTTCGATTTCACTCGTCTCCGGCCAGTCGCGCAACTGATTACTGGCGCGTTCGCGCTCCACTTCGTCGAAAAGAAAATCGAGTTTGCCGGACGCGGCGTCCTTTTCCATCTGCTTATCCCAGGCAGCGTTGTCTTGCTCGGGAGAGTCTTGCTTAGCTGTTTTCATTGACGGCAATGAACTTGCCCGGCGTGGCCGACTCGGCGGCTGCGCGGATTCGTTCGAAGTAATTCTCCAATGTCGGCCGGTGATTTGTCCACAGCTCGAGAATCGAAATGCGGCGATCTTTCAAATTCTGTTGATGCTGAAAGTTCTTATCGGCGACAATCAGAAGATCGAAGCCACTGGCTTCGGCGTGATCGAGAAGCTCACCGTTGCCGATGCCTTGCCAGCCCATTTGAACGGCGGTTGAAACTTCATGCGCGCCGAATGCTTTGCCAACCTGGACCGGCACAGATTCGTCGAGGAGAATCCTCACGCGACGACTTCATGCTCGATCCGCTCCCGACCGAGCCGAAGAACATCGGTCGCGAGTTCGCGGCTGACGGACGGAAAACTTTCGAGAAAATATTCCAGAGACAATCCGTCCGCGAGATACTCAAACAAGGTCCGCACCGGGACGCGAGTGCCTTTGAAGACCGGAGTTCCGCCAAGAATTTCCGGATCCGAAACGACGAGAGATTCCGCGGTCATAACAATGTAATTGGAGAGCAATGTATCACACGAAGAACCGAAGTTGAAGTTCGCGATGGCGAGACTGGGCAATAATCCGACGGTCATAGACCACCGCTACAGTTGCTGATATTTTGCGCGAAATGGAAGTTCCCGACTGGGCGTCGGCGGAAAGGATGAGGGATGATCCGCCTTCGGTCGCCACGGCGACCTTCGGCGCGACAGGGAGTTGAGGAATGAGGGAAAGCCCTTAAAGTATTGCGATGAGCGCAGCCGAGATCATGGCCGAATTGGAAAAAATGAGTTCGCGGGAGCGCAGGGAAATCGCGCGGCGCGCCCTGGAACTTGAGACGGATGCCGACGCTCTGCGAACAGCGGATGAAACCGCCGATCAAGGTTTCCAGGTTTTAGATCAAATGGAATAAATGAAGTTCACGATGGCGCGGGCGCCATTGCCAGCGCGCGAGGCGCGTGCGCTCCCCAGATTTTATTTTCCTGCTTTCCTGGTTTCCTGATTAGCCGATGCTTTCCGCGAGATGGATTCCGCGGCCAATGATTGGGCGTCGTTAAGCGACGAGGATCTTCTCGAACGCCGCATCTCCAAGCTCGGCTTGCGGCTCGAGGGCACGACGCTCGAACCGCTGATTAAGCAGCTTTACGACGAGCTTTCGGCCCACGGGCTTGCGTTTCATCCGCCAACTCACATCGGCGATGAATGGTTCGTACCGATCGGTATACCGGCGATCTTCGTGCCGTTCTTTCTGGTGCACGATCGGCTGCGCGCGCTGGAGCGGACGATGATGCTCGAGGCCGAGGGCGAGACGCCGGAGTGGTTCATGAAATTGATGCGGCACGAGGCGGCGCACGCTTATAGCTACGCTTACCAACTTCAGCGCAAAAAAAAGTGGCAGAAGTTTTTCGGTCACACCTCGAGCGAAGAGACGCCTAGTTTTTATCGGCCGCGACCGTTCAGTCGCAGCTACGTGACGCATCTGGACGACTGGTACGCGCATGCGCACCCGGACGAAGATTTCGCGGAGACGTTCGCAGTCTGGCTCACACCTGATTTCGACTGGCGCCAACGTTACACGGGCTGGCGGGCGCTGCGAAAACTGGAATACGTCGATGAATTGATGAAATCGCTCGCGGGGAAACCGCCAACGCATGCGCCGAAGTGTCGCGTGGCCGATTACGACGGTCTGAACCTCAAGCTCAAGACCTATTACGCCCATAAACGGAAACTCTACGAGGACACCTATCCGGGTTTTTACGATGTCGATCTTCGGCAGTTGTTCTCCGCGCCGACTGGGATCAAAGCGAGCTCGTATCTGCGCCAGCGTCGCCGGCGGATCATGAACTCGGTAGCCCAGTGGACAAATGAGAAAAAGTTCCGGGTGAATAAGCTTCTCAACCGTTTGATCGATCGCAGCGATGAGCTCGGCCTCCGCGTGCAGAACGACGATCCCCAACAGGATTTTCGCGTCGCCTCCTACATCACCACGCTGGTGATGAATTATCTCTTCACCGGCAAGTTCAAGCGCACCAAATAGCGAACGTGAAAAAGAAACTCAAAGTCCTGGTGCTTTTCGACGGCAACCGTCCCACCAAGATCGACGAAGACTTGAGCAAGGAGATGAAGACGGAGGATTGGAAAACCGAGGCGAACGTCATGGACGCGCTCGGCGCGCTCGGCTATACGGCGGAGCATCTCGCCATTTTTGACGACCTGGATCTAGTGCGGCAAAAACTGGAAAGCTTCGCGCCCGATGTTCTTTTCAACCTGGTCGAGCAGTTTAAGAACAACCCCGGCTTCGACCAAAACATCGTTTCGCTTCTCGAAATGCAAGGCGTGCCCTTTACCGGCTGCGGCGCGACCGGTCTCGTCCTTTGCAAACACAAGGGCATCTCGAAAAAAATCCTCAGCTATCACGGCATTCACGTGCCGAACTTCGTCGTCATCCCGCGCGGCCAGCGCATCGGTCGACCCCGACAGCTCAAGTTTCCAGTGCTGGTGAAGCCGGTGAAAGACGAAGCGTCCTACGGGATTTCGCAGGCTTCGTTCGTCCAGACCGAGGAGCAGTTTCGCGAGCGGGTGGCTTTTATTCACGAGAAACACGACTCCGACGTGATCGCGGAAGAATACATCGAGGGCCGTGAACTCTACGTGAGCATTATGGGCAATGTCCGGCTGACCATCTTTCCGATCCGCGAGCTGCTCTTCCGCGAAGTGCCGCCGAATGAACCGAAGATTGCGACTTACAAGGCGAAGTGGGACGAGGAATATCGCAAACGCTGGGGCTTACAGAATCAGTTCGCCGAAGGGCTCGACCCGGCGCTCGTCGCGCACATCGAAGAAACGTGCAAACGCATTTACCGTTTGCTCACGATTGACGGCTACGCGCGCATCGACCTGCGGCTGACGGCGGAGAACAAACTCTATTTCATCGAGGCGAACCCGAATCCCCATCTCGCGGCGGACGAGGACTTCGCGCAGTCAGCGGACAAGGCGGGCCTGCCCTATCCAAAATTGATCGACCGGATCATCCGGCTCGGGATGAAGACAGTAAGAGGTTGAGAATGTTGAGGCGTTGAGGTCCGAGCCGGACTGGCGACTAACCTTCGAAGCCGCTGAATCTCATCTCGCTGGTGTCGATGAAACCGAGCCGCTCATAAAGAGCACGTCCTTCGTCCGAAGCATGAAGGACAAGCGAATCGATCCCTTCCTGGCGGGTCCAATCAATGATCCTCTTTATTAAAAGCGCCGCCAATCCGCGCCGTCGCGACTCCGGCTCAGTGAAGACATTTTGGATGATGGCCTGACGGCCTGAGACGATGTCGATCTTGCCGTTCGCATTGCTCTGCGGATGGGGTGGCACTTCGCGCAACTGCACCCCCGCGCCGGCAACAACGCGTTCCGGCTCATTTTCCGGACTGGCGAGCCAGCCAATGTATTCGCCGCGTTCGAACATGCGCTGCAGCGTGTCGCGCGACTGAACGCGAAATGCCTCAAACAAACCGGCGGGAAGCTCACCCATGTCTTGAAACATGCGGACACGATGCCAACTGATCAGCTCGATATCAGTAAGTGTAGCGAGGCGAATTTTGAAGTCGGGCATCGCGATAAATAGAGCGTTTTCCAGAGCGCACCAAATCGAAACTCGCAATTCGGGCGCGCTGATTTAATTCTGGAGTGATGCAGGACGCGCTCACTCCGATGATGCAGCAGTATCAGCGGCTGCGGAAGAGCATCCCCGCGGATACGTTACTGCTCTTTCGGCTCGGGGATTTTTACGAGCTGTTTTTCGAGGACGCGAAGGAAGCGTCGTCGCTCCTCAACGTCGCCCTGACCAAGCGAAACGAAGTGCCGATGTGCGGTGTGCCGCATCACGCGGCGCAAGGTTACATCGCGAAGCTGATCAAGGCCGGCCGGCGCGTAGCCATTTGCGATCAGACGAGCGAGCCGCAGCCGGGCAAAATTGTTTCGCGCGACATCACGCAAATCATCAGCGCGGGCACGGTGAGCGAGCTCGATCTGCTGGAATCGAAACGGGCGAATTATCTCGGCGCGGTTTACATCGATAACAACAGCTTCGGTTTTGCTTACGCCGATCTGACCACAGGCGAATTTCGATTAACGCAGGTCGAAGATCGACAATCACTGCTGGACGAACTGGCGCGCGTCGCGCCGTCGGAATTGTTGGTCAGCGCGGAACAGAAAAAGCAGCTCGGCGAAATCGATCACGCGCTCGAGTACGACACCTACGCATTTCTACCGGAACACGCCGGCTTCACGCTATGCGAGCATTTCAAAGTGAAATCGCTCGACGGTTTTGGTTGCGCGCACATGCCGCAAGCGATCGCGGCGGCCGGCGCGATCGTTCACTACCTGAAGCACCAGCTCCGGAGAAAGATCGATCATCTCAGTTCGCTTCGTTGCGACGCGCCGAACGATTACGTTTTGCTCGACGCGGCCACGCAAAACAATCTTGAGCTGGTCGAATCGCGCAGCGCTCGCGACACGAGTTTGCTCGCGGTGCTGGATCGAACGGTCACGCCGATGGGCGCGCGCCGATTGCGCTCATGGATTTTGCAGCCGCTCCGCGATCTCACAGAGCTCGAATGCCGGCAACAGATGATTGCCGATCTTGTGCAGGAGCCGGACCTGCTCGCGGCGATTCGGGGCGAACTGAAATCGATTCGCGATATCGAACGCGCGGTCGGCCGGTTGAGCCAGGCATCCGGCAACGCGCGCGATTTGGTGGCGCTGAAAACTTCACTCGAGCAGATCCCAAAGCTGAAAGCGGAATTACAGAGACTGCTCGACCGTCTCGCCTTCGGCGCGAATCGGGTGAAGGAACAAGGCGAAGTCGAATCGTTGACGCAGCGTTTGCAAAACGAAATCCAGGAAATGCCGGCTCTGGCCGAGAAGTTGGGCAGAGCGCTGGTGGACGATCCGCCGCTCGTCTTGAAAGAAGGAGGAATTTTTCGCGACGGCTACGATGTCGATCTTGATGAGCTGCATCAGGCATCGCGCGACGGAAAAAATTGGATCACCGAATTGCAGGAGCGCGAAATTGCCGCGACCGGAATCAAGTCGCTCAAGGTCCGTTACAACTCGGTCTTCGGCTACTTCATCGAAATAACGAAGTCGAACCTCGCCAGCGTGCCCGCGCATTACACGCGTAAACAAACGACCGTGGGCGGCGAGCGCTTCATCACGCCGGAATTGAAAGAGATGGAGGGAAAAATCCTGGGCGCGGACGAGCGGGCCCGAAATCTGGAGTACGAACTTTTTCAAAAGCTGCGCGAGAAAACACTGCGCGACCTCGGTCCGATCCAGCAAACGGCGGCGGCGATTGCGATTGTCGATGTTATCTGCGCTCTCACAGAAACGGCGCGCTTGTTCAACTACTGCCGGCCGGCGCTGAACGAATCGTTGCGTCTCATTATCAAAGACGGCCGGCATCCGGTGCTCGACCAAAATTTGGTCGAGGAAAAGTTTGTGCCTAACGACACGTCGCTGGACGGCGAGAATCTGCGCCTAGCGATCGTGACCGGGCCGAACATGGCCGGCAAATCGACTTACATCCGGCAGGTGGCGTTAATCGTGTTGATGGCGCAGATCGGCAGCTTCGTGCCGGCCGCCAGCGCCGAGATCGGATTAGTCGATCGCATTTTTACGCGCGTCGGCGCCAATGACGATCTGGCCCGCGGACAATCGACTTTCATGGTGGAGATGAACGAGACCTCGAACATCGTGAACAACGGAACCGAACGCAGTCTGATCATTCTCGATGAAATTGGGCGCGGCACATCGACGTTCGACGGTTTGTCGATCGCGTGGAGCGTGGCCGAATTTCTGCACGACAAGATCAAGGCGCGCACGCTGTTCGCGACGCATTATCATGAGCTGACGAAACTGGCGGAGAACCGGAAGGGCGTCTGCAATTTCAACGTGGCGGTGCGGGAGTGGAACGAACAGATCATTTTCCTGCGCAAAATCGTGCCGGGCGGCGCGGACAAGAGCTACGGCATCCAAGTCGCGCGCCTGGCCGGGTTGCCGAAGGAAATTCTCGATCGCGCGAAGGAGATTCTGGCGCAGCTCGAGAAACCGGACGGCGCCATCGCGCCGCCGCCTAAAGCGAAGAAAAGATCGACCCACTTTCGCCAAGGCTCCGGCGCGGCAGAGCAATCAGGCGAGGCGCAGAGCGAGAAGCCGCAGATGGACCTTTTGTGATAGAATCGCTTAACAATGGCGGTTAAGACCGAGAAAGAACTGAACGAGACTCAGCGCAGTCATTGGCTGAAGGCGGTGGCCGCGATTGAGATGCGCAACTTTAGTTACGCGATTTCGCTTTTACAGGGAATCCTGAAACAGGAACCGGAGTTTCTGACCGGCCGGCAATTGTTGCGGCGCACCGAAGTCACGAAATACAAGGCGGTCAAAAAAAGCTTCTTCAATATTTCGACTGCGCCGATTGCGGTGATGAAAGCCCAGCGCGAGCTGAAGAAGAATCCGAAGCGCGCGGTGGAAATGGTGGAGAAGGTCCTGGAAGAAGAGCCGTACCATCGACAAGCGAACCTGGTGCTGAAGGAGGCCGCGGCGGCGGCCGGCTGGCCTGAGATCGGCGTGTTCGCGCTGCGCACTTTGCTCGAGGAGAATCCGCGAGACGTGAAGTTGTTGCATGAGCTGGGTCGCATCTATCACGACATGGGAGAAAACGATCAAGCGGTGGAAGTTTACAATCGCATCTCGGAAATCGATCCGCTCGATGCAGAAGCGTTGCGGCTGGGAAAAGACGCTTCGGCCCGCGCTTCGATGAGCACCGGCGGATGGACACAGGCGGAAAGTTATCGCGATTTGATCAAGGGCAAACAGGCTGCAATCTCGCTGGAACAGCAAAGCCGCATGCAACTCACCGGCGAATCGCTCGATCAGCAAATCGCTGAAACGTATTCACGCCATCAAGCCGAACCGCAGAATCTTGATTTGGCGAGAAAACTTGGAGCGCTCAACGAACAGAAGGAGGATATCGAATCGGCGATTGCCTGGTATCAATACGCCGCCGATTTGACTGGCGGAAGCGACGAAGGGCTGCTGCGCAAAGTTGCCGATTTAAAAATGCGGCAGGCGGAACGGGAGATCGCCGAGCACGAGGAATTTCTGGCCACCCACGCCACGAAAGACAACCTCTACGCGAAAAGAGCCGAGGAACTCGAGGCCGCGAAGAAGAAACGCGCTCAGATACTGGTTGAAGAAGCACGCAAACGGGTCGAGCGCAATCCGACCGACCTCCAGCTGCGTTTCGAGCTCGGCGAAAACCTGGCGAACGCGAGACAGTTTCGCGAAGCGCTCCCGGAATTACAGCGCGCGCGGCAAAATCCGAACGCGCGGTTGAAGGCGATGAACTTGCTTGGCTTTTGCTATCGCGAGCTGGGCATGCTCGATCTGGCAATGAAACAACTAGAAGAGGCGGCCAAAGAGATCCTGTCGATGGACGCGATGAAAAAGGAGATCGTCTACAATCTGGGGTTGGTTTACGAAAAGATGGGCGCACGCGAAAAATCGCTCAATTGCATGAAGCAAATTTACGAAGCCGACTACGGCTACAAAGACGTAGCCGAACGGGTCGAGAGCTCCTATCGGAAAGGATCGCCAAAGACATGAGCGCTACTCTTGCGCGAGCTCCGTTGTCGATCTCACCAACTGAATACGCGGCTTGCCTTGACGTCCAAAGCTGTGTCAGCATGCGAATCTCAATGTGCCGAATGCCGGCATCTCAACCAACAATGCTTATGAAAAACAAATTCAGAATAGTCTCGCAACTTGGAATCGTTCTGCTCGGGCTCGGTTCCCTTTGCTTCGCTACGACGGCCAGCGCGCTAGCACACTCATATCCGCCGCTACGGACGGGAGCAAACGCCGATGCAAGCCCAGCTCCTGCCGCGAAAGGTAAACCCGCGGCTGCTAGTAAGCTCAGCGCGCAGGACAAATCGTTTATGATGAACGCGGCCAAGGGCGGCATGATGGAAGTGGAATGGGGAAAACTCGCCTCGCAAAGCGCGCAAAATGCCGACGTGAAGAAATTCGGCAGCCGGATGGTGACCGACCATTCGAAGGCGAACAGCGAATTGACGGCACTGGCGAAAGAAGAGGGTGTTTCCCTTCCCGTCGCCAAATCGTCTGGCAAATGGAAATCCGACAAGGATTACATGGCTATGATGGTGAAGGACCATCAACAGGACCTGGCCGAATTCCAAAAAGAAGCCCAAAGCGGAACTGACCCCGACGTAAAGGCGTTCGCGGCGAAGGGCGCGAAAATGGTCAGTACGCACCTCAAGCTCGCTCAGGAAACGCAAGGCAAGCTGAAGTAAATCTGTAGGAATTACGTTTTCACGCGGCACGTCCGAAATGACGTGCCGCGTTCGTTTTTAGCGGCGAAACTCTTTGCTTTTCAGGCGGCAAACTCAATCCTCTGAGTGATGCGGAAGACAAAGATCATCTGCACGCTTGGTCCGGCCACCGAGAAAACGGAAACGCTGCGCAAGTTGATCGCGCAGGGAGCAGACGTTTTCCGGCTGAACATGAGCCATGCGTCGCACGAATGGGTACGCGAGATCGTGCCGCGCATTCGAAAACTCGCGAACAAAGTGGCGAAGCCGATCGGCATTTTGCTCGACACTCAAGGGCCGGCCATTCGCACCGGTGACTTGAAATCGCCTTTGCGTTTAAAGAAAGGCGACATCTTGGAATTCAGAGTGCGGGGCGCGAAAAGCACGACGAAATATTCGGTCGACGTAAATTACGCCGGACTCGTCAATGACGTCAGTGTCGGCGACACCGTGTTAGTGGATAACGGCCTAATCAAATTGAGCGTGCTCGAGAAGAAGCCGAACCGGGTCCTCTGCAAGGTCATCACTCCCGCCACGCTCGGCTCGCGGCGCCATATTAATTTGCCGGGTGTGTATGTGAATCTGCCGCCTTTGACCAAAAAGGACATTGTCGATGTTGCACTTGGCGCTGAACTCGGCGCCGACTTTGTCGCGCTCAGTTTTGTGCGCGAAGAGAGCGACATCGAGGAGCTGCGTCGTTTGCTGGCCAGGAAAAAAAGCAAAGCACAAATCGTCGCGAAAATTGAAGACCAGGCGGCAGTGCAATCGATCGATCGAATCATCAAAGGCGCGGACGTAATAATGGTCGCGCGCGGCGATCTCGGCATTGAGTGTCCGATGGAGGAATTGCCGATTATTCAGCGACGGATCGTCCAGATGTGCATCCGCTTAGGCAAACCAGTGGTCGTCGCCACACAAATGCTTGAATCGATGATTGAGAATCCAATGCCAACCCGGGCTGAGATTACCGACGTGGCCAACGCGGCTTTTGAACAAGCCGACGCGATCATGTTAAGCGGCGAGACAACCATTGGCCGGTATCCGGTGGAATGCGTTGAGGTTTTGGATCGCATCGCGGTGCGGACCGAACGCAGCGGCGGCGCCGGTTACGCCAAATCGGCCATCCTGGAAGATGCACGGCAAAAAACTGTCTCCTCCGCGGTAATACTGGCCAATTCCCTGCGAGGCTCGAAAATCATTGTCTTCACCCGCCACGGCACGATGGCACGCAACGTTTCGAATTTGCGGCCGGAGCGTGCGCCAATCTTTGCCTTCACGCCGAGCGAGGAAGTCCGGCGCCAATTGTCGATTTGCTGGGGCGTGTATCCGGTGCGGATCCAATTCACCGACGACCCGAATGCGACGATTGAAGCGGCGGAGAAATATTTGCGCGACAAAAAATTGGCCACATCCGGCGACAATCTAGTGATCATCAGTGACCTTTTGGCCGAAGGTTCGCGCGTCGATTGCGTGCAACTACGCGTGGCCAAATAAAACGCGCGGACATTTCTATCCGCGCGTTCTCAAATGAAGATGTCGATTACGCTTCGACCGGCAATTCGACGTCGATCGGCTTCTCTTTTTTGCTCAAAGCGCGGCGCAATTTCGACAAGGCAATGTTTTGCAACTGACGAATGCGCTCGCGGGTGACGCCAAATTTCTTCCCGACTTCTTCGAGCGTCTTCGGCTTTCCACCGTCGAGGCCAAACCGCTGAAAAATAATTTTCTTCTCCCGAGCGTCGAGCACATCGAGCAAGCCGCCAACTTCGTTGCGCAGGTTCTTGTCGCGCAAAAGTTCAAACGGCGTTTGCGCGTCCTCGTCCCCAACGATCTCCCCGAATTCGGTAGAGTCGTCGTCGCTGATCGGCGCATCGAGTGAAGCTGGACGGATTGAGACAGTCTTGAGTTGCGAAACTTTTCCGCTGGCAATACCGATTTCTTCACCGAGCTCATCATCGGTCGGTTCGCGGCCGAGCTCCTCGCTCATCTGCAAGGAAACGCGGCGCATCTTGGAGATTTTGTCGACGAGATGAACGGGCAGACGAATCGTCTTGGATTGATTGGCCAACGCGCGCTTGATCGACTGCTTGATCCACCACGCGGCGTAGGTGCTCAGTTTGCCGCCTTTGGCGGGATCGAAACGCTCGACCGCTTTCATCAAGCCGATGTTGCCTTCCGAAATCAAATCCAGCAGAGGCAGACCGAGATTCGCGTAATCGTGCGCGATCTTGACGACCAAACGCAGGTTGGAGCGAATCATGAGCGCGCGCGCCTCCCGATCGCCCTTCTTGATCTTGGCGGCGAGCTCAATCTCCTGCTGCGGCGTCAAGAGCGGGATTTGCCCGATCTCGCGCAGGTAAATTTTAATTCCGGTATCGCTATCTTCAGCGGCCATATAGCTCTTCTTCATGAATTCTGAGAGGGGAAAAGATCGACAAGTTATCACCGGCTACATCTGCCGGAGCCTCGACCACATTATTTAGCATTCGATAAACTAGTTAACAAGGTTAAATATTCGCAATTCTGACAGATTTCCAGCCGTTTCTGTTCAATCTTTTTTTTGTTGTGAATGTAAGCCCTTCTTAGCAAACCTAATCCACTCGCTCCCGTACCGCCCGGCCAGTCGCAGACGTATTTGCCCTCATTTTAAGATCGTGCCAAGCCGTCGCGCTGGTTTCGTTCAAATTCGCCACTTAATTTGCGCCTTTTCCTCCCCTGTTATCTTTGACAACCTAATCGCCCCCCATGCTCGCAAAAATTTATTCGGCCGCTGTGTACGGCGTGGACGCATACGAGGTCGAAATCGAGGTCAACGCCGGCCGTGGTGACCCAAAAGTGGTTGTCGTTGGCTTGCCGGACGCCGCCGTAAAAGAGAGCCGGGATCGCGTCTGGACCGCTATTAACAACAGTGGCTATCGCTGGCCTCGCGGCCGGACCACCATCAATCTCGCGCCGGCCGATATTAAAAAAGAAGGCCCCAGTTTCGACCTGCCGATTGCGCTAGGGGTGATCGCGGTCTGCGAAGAACTGAACACTTCGACTTTTGAAAAATTCAGTTTCGTTGGCGAGCTGGCGCTGGATGGAACCGTGCGCGCCGTAAAAGGCGTACTGCCGGTCGCGCTGGAAGCGCGACGGCGCGGGAAACATGCGCTCTTCGTTCCGGAAGCCAACGCACGCGAAGCTTCCATGGTGGAAAAGATCGACATCTACGGCGTGCATAACTTGCGCGAGACATTTCAATTTATTCGCGGCGAACTCCCGCTCCTGCCCACGCGCGGCGATCTGACAAATTTTTTCGCCACGCATCAAACGTACGATGTCGATTTTAGCGACGTAAAAGGTCAGGGCCACGTCAAGCGTGCCATCGAAGTGGCTGTCGCCGGCGGGCACAACATTTTAATGATCGGCCCGCCCGGTTCCGGCAAATCGATGCTTTCCAAACGCATCGCGACGATTATCCCGCCGATGTCGCTGGAAGAAGCGATCGAGACGACCAAAATCCACAGCATCGCCGGCCTGCTCACTTCCGAACAATCTTTCGTGCCGACGCGACCGTTCCGCTCGCCGCATCACACCATCAGCGACATCGGCTTGCTCGGCGGCGGCGCATTTCCGAATCCCGGCGAAGTCAGCCTCGCGCACAACGGCGTCCTTTTTCTCGATGAGCTGCCCGAGTTCAAGAGATCTGCCTTGGAAGTGATGCGCCAACCGATCGAAGACGGCAAAGTGACCATCTCGCGGGCGGCGGGGAGCCTGACTTTTCCGAGCGAGTTCATGTTGGTCGCCGCGATGAACCCGTGCCCTTGCGGATATTTTGGCGACTTGAAACGTGAATGCCGCTGCAGCCCGGTGCAGGTGCAGCGTTATCGCCAGCGCATTTCCGGTCCCCTACTCGATCGTATCGACCTGCACATTGAAGTCCCCGCGGTTGAGTACCGCGACGTTTCGAGCGAGCGCGCGGAAGAAGGTTCCGTGCCGATCCGGGAACGAGTTGGCCGTGCTCGCCAAAAACAACAGAGGCGGTTTGCGCGCGATGCGAAAACTAGTTGCAACGCGCGGATGACGACGAAACATCTAAAGCAGCATTGCAAACTCACCGATGAGTCGCAGGATTTGATTCGCGTCGCGATGAACGAATTGAACCTGAGCGCGCGCGCTTACGACCGCATCCTCAAAGTTTCCCGCACCATCGCCGATCTCGAGGACAAGACCGACATCCTGCCCGACCACGTGAGCGAAGCGATCCAGTATCGCACCTTCGATCGCACGCTCTGGATTTGAAGAATATTCTATCCGTGCGTTCAGTAGCTCCAACACGATTATGATTCAGATTCGCAAGTCCGATGAACGCGGCCACGCCGATCACGGCTGGCTAAACACGCGCTACACCTTTTCCTTCGCTGATTATCACGATCCGGACCACATGGGCTTCCGCGGTCTGCGCGTAATCAATGAGGACCACATCGCGGCAGCCGCCGGATTTCCGACGCATGCGCATCGCGACATGGAAATCATTACGTATGTAGTGTCGGGCGCGGTGGCGCATCGCGACAGCAGCGGCGGCGACGGCGTCACCCAGGCCGGTGAGCTTCAACACATGAGCGCCGGAAGCGGCGTGCAACACAGTGAATTTAACGCTTCAAAAACCGAAGCGATCCATTTGTTGCAAATCTGGATCCTACCGGAACGCCCCAGTGTGGCGCCGAAGTACGACCAGATAACGCTGCATGATGTGCCTGGAAAAGGACCGTTGAAACTGGTGGCCTCGCACGGCGGAGGCGACAGCCAGCTGCAAATTAACGCGGACGCAAATCTCTTGGTGGGTCAACTCGATGCCGGAGAAAAGGTCGAGCACGCGCTCGCGCCTGGCCGCCACGCCTGGTTGCAACTGATCTCCGGGACACTCACCCTGAACGAACAAAATCTCGAAGCCGGAGACGGCGGCGCCATCAGCGATGAGCGATCGCTCGTGATCGCGGCGAAGGAGCCATCTCACTTTCTTCTCTTCGACCTCGCGTAAACAAATTGCCGGCGCCGGTGGCAGAAAGCGCCCCTGTTGACATCGCGCCAAAACGGGTCTTGAAAGTCTTAAATCCAATGACGGCGCAAGGTGCATCTCAAAGGAAAGAAACTCAATTATGAAACCGAGACCCGAACCGATCGTTCATAAGAAGCGCTGCGGTTCATTCGCAGACCGCAAAGCGCAACGTTTCCCGCGAATCGATTTTAATTATCACACCGGCTCATTTGGCCGATTCGGTGGCGGGCATTCCAACAGCTCAACCTCATTCCTAAACATCAGTCGCGATTATTTCAGGAGTGAAGCCCGCTGGAACTACCTCGTGGAAGTTCTTGTCTTCGCGTTAATCATCGCCGCCACAGCAATACCGCTGATCAATGGCGCACGTGCGGTCGTGCGCTTTTTTGGTCTTCCTGCTGCCGCTTAATTTAGAGTAAAGCGGCGCGATGCAGCGAAGAAACGGGAACACTCAACGGCCGGCCGTCTCTGTCGGCTTGGCTTGCTGCTTGTTTTTCCTTGCGCTGTTGTTAATGGGTTGCGGCTCGGCCGTGGATCGGACATTGGAACAAACGGTTGAGCAAACCTACCCGCTTGGTCCGACCGCAGACATCCGCATCGGCAATCGGGACGGTTCCATTCGAATTTACGGTGCGCCCGTCGCGGAAATGAAGTTGAAAGCGACCAAGAAAGCGTACACGGCCACGCGGCTGAATGGCATCGCGATCAATGTTACGGCACTGCCAAACTCCATCTCGATCGAAACGAAGTTCCCGCCGAAGCGCGCGGCGGGGTTTTCAGACCGCTCGGGCACGGTGGATTATGTGCTAGTGGTGCCACAAACGGCGCAGGTATCGCGGTTGGAATTGGAGAACGGGGAAGTCCTGGTGGAAGGAATGCGCGGAGCAAACGTAAAAGCGCACCTGGGAAGCGGCCGATTGTTTGCGCACAATTCCTTCGGCAATCTGGATTTGGCCGTGACCACCGGGAATGTCGCTCTCGTTTACGAGTGGTGGGAACCTGCCAAATTCTTAGTGAAGGCAAACATCGCGGACGGAAATGGGTTCGCCTTTATTCCAAGCGACGCCTCATTTCATTTGGTCGCAGAAACTCCAAATGGAAAAATCGACAACGATTTCACGGAAAAGGAACAGCGCAGCGGCGAGCAGCCAACCAAGATCGACATATTGGTTGGCGACGGCGGCGAGGCCGGCATTGAAATCCGCGCGACCGATGGCAACATCAAAATCGCGGAAGCAAACCCCTGACAAACCTTTAAATGCCTTCCTTCGACATCGTCTCCGAAGTGGACAAGCAGGAAATCGACAACGCCCTCAATCAGGCGCGCAAAGAACTGGCCACCCGCTTCGATTTGAAAGACGCCAAGACCGAGATCATTCACGAAAAAGAAAAGGTCGTTCTCACCGCCGACGACGCTGCGCATTTGAAGGCGCTGCGCGAAATTGTCATCGGCAAGCTCTCCAAGCGCGGTGTCGACCTTCGGAACGTGAAACAGGAAGAGGCGGCTCTTTCTTCAATTGGTCACGCGCGGCAAGAACTCAAGATTCAGCAAGGGTTGGAAGGCGAGAAAGCAAAGGAAATCATTCACGCCATCAAATCGCAGAATTTTAAAGTTCAGAGCCAGTTGCAAGATCAACAAATCCGCGTCACTGGAAAAAAGAAGGACGACCTGCAAGCTGTCATTCAATTTGTCAAAGGCCGCGACTTTGGTGTCGCCGCGAACTTCAAGAATTTCCGCGACTAACCGCCTTGCACCGGCGGCATGATTGAGATGTCGTCGCCGACTTTGAGTTCGTAGTTCCGATCGACAAATTCAACCCCTGCGCCGACCAAAATGCTTTTGTCGCGCGCCCGCAGCGCCGGCACCCTGGCATAAATTTTCTCCAGCAGATCGGCTACGGGCGCTTTCTCGGGAAGATCGACATCCAGCTCCGGCGCTCCGGCCAAATCCCGGAGTTGCGAATAAAATCTTACTCGAACTTTCATCGACAATCAGCCGGCTTGCGCGATCAATTCTTTCCGCAACACGCCGATGTAAGGAAGATTGCGGTAGCGCTCCATAAAATCGAGCCCGTAACCGACTACGAATTCATTCTCAATTTCGAACCCGACGTAATCGGCGTCCACGTGGCGGGCGCGCTCTTTCTTTTTGCTGAGCAACACGCAAACCCGAATGCTGCGCGGCCCGGCTGTTTCTAATTTCTCGCGGATGGCAGCCAGGGTGTGACCGCTGTCGAGGATGTCATCGAGAATGAGTATATGCCGATCTTTCACGTCTGGCAGTGCGACTTGCTTGAAAATCACTTCGCCGCTGGTTTGCGCCTTTCCGTGGTAACTGGCCACGCTCAAGAAATCCAGCTTCAACGGCAGCGGAATGCGCCGGAGCAGATCGGCCATGAACATGAGGCTTCCGGTCAGGACCGCTATCACGGTCAATTCCCGGTCGCGATAATCCTTTGAGACTTGCGCAGCCAGTTCATCGAGCCGGCTCAGAATCGTCGTCTCGTGGAATAAAATGCGATCGAGGTCGTCTTGCATCGACAAAGCTATTAGGCCATTGCCCGACCGAAAGATCAACGCGCGACTACTGTTTCCGTCGATGTTATTTTGATCGCTCTGAATTATGCGCGTGCAGCACGAACAATTTGAAGTCCGGACAAACGGCAAAGGCACGTACGAAATCACCGATGAGGTGCAAGCCAGGATCGACAAGGCCGGTGTGAGCAACGGGACGGCGACCGTTTTCGTTCAGCACACCAGTTGCAGCCTCACCATGATGGAAAACGCCGCGCCCGCCGCGCGGCGCGATGTGGAAAGATTCTTTGAGAAACTAGTGCCGGAAAATGCCGATTATGAACACGACGACGAAGGCGCAGACGATATGCCCTCGCACATCCGGATGGTGCTGACCAGCACGAGCGAGACCGTACCGATTGTCGATGGAAAAATGCAGCTTGGCACCTGGCAAGGCATTTTTCTTTTCGAACACCGCCGCGAGCCGCACCGCCGGAAAGTCTCAGTCACAATCATCGGGGAATGATTTTCCTCCGAAGGTGGTGCTTTTCGGATGAAGACCGGCCATAATTTGGATACGAAAACAGGGCAGCCGATGTCAAATTTAAAGAAGAAGATGTCGAAAGAATCCAACGGGCAAGTCCTGGTGGTGGACGATGACGCGACCAGCCGCAAGCTTTTGACGCGAGCGCTTTCTTCTGCCGGATATGATTGCCGTGAAGCGGAGAATGGAATCGAAGCCTTGAAGCTTGTGCGCGAGCAGCCGCCATCGCTCCTCCTTCTGGATTTCCAAATGCCGGAATTGGACGGCGCGGAGACGCTCAAACGGTTGCGGGCCGATCCCGATTCCGAAATCGCCCAAATTCCTGCGATCATGTTTACAGGTCACGGCGAAAACGAAGTCCTTTCCCTGGAGGCAGGTGCGGATGATTTCGTCACCAAGCCGGTCAACATTGCGGTCCTGCGAGCGCGGATCGAGACACAACTGCGTCTGCGTTCACTGCGCGTGCAATTGCAACAGCAAAATGAAGAACTGGCAGCGTGGCGGCGCAACCTCGAGCGCGATCTAGCCGCAGCGCGATTGACGCAGCGATCGCTGATTCCGCAAAAAGCGCCTTCGATTCCAGGCTGGGAAATCGCAGCTTGTTACCGGCCGGTAATCGAGGTGGGCGGCGATATTTATGGCTGGCTTCCGATGAAGGACGATCGCCTTTTATTTTGGATCGCTGATGCCACTGGGCACGGTGCGGCAGCCGCGTTGCTCACCACCCTGGCCAAACTTCTTTTTCAACACGGCAGCGTGGAACACGACACACCAGTGAAAATCATGCAGGCGGTAAACAACGATTTTCGCAGTATCTTTGGCGGGCGCATGTTCATGACGGCGATGTGCGTGGCCCTCGATCCAACGACCGGACACGCAAGCGTGATCGGCGCGGGCCACCCTCCTCTGCTGATCACCCGGTATGGGCGCGGGACGGAAGCAATCTCTTCGTCCGCGCCACCATTGGGCCTGATTGAGCGATCGCAGTTTGACGAAACGATTGTCGATCTTGCCCGCGGGGACGCATTTGTTCTTTATACGGACGGATTATTTGGTCCGGGAAAAGGCGTTCGGCCACGACTGACACCGGCGCAGTTGGCCGGAATGCTGAATCCATTCGCGCCAAATGCCGAGGAGCTTTTGAACCGCATGTTGAACCAAGCGGCGCCCGCCGATAGCGCCGAATCGCTGCCCGATGACGTAACGGCGCTGGCGGTACGCCGAACCAATTAGCAAATAAATTTTTCGTTTCATTAAAATTAGTATTGCTCTGCCTCGAACGAAGCATTAATCAGCCTGTATGCCGACAACAAAAAAAACTCCTTCAAAACGCAAGCCGAATCCCGCCTTCATGAGACCGGTTCAACCCGATGACAAACTCTCCGCCATCGTCGGTTCCAAACCGCTGCCACGTTCCGAGCTCACGAAAAAGCTCTGGGACTACATCAAGAAGAACGGACTTCAGGACAGGACCAAGAGAACTATGATTAACGCGGACGACGCGCTCCGAGCCGTATTCAACGGCAAGAGCCAGGTGAGCATGTTCGAGATGACCAAGCTCGTCTCGGGACATATTCGCTAGGTCGCCAGCTGCGCTTTCAGCCCGGCGTTTCGACGCCGGGCTACATCTGTACACAAACTGCGAGCTCCTTTAACGGAGCGGCGACGCACTTTGCGCATACTTGCGCGAAAGCTGGCGTTGCCCGAAATTGGCCTGTGAAAAAATTAATTCTGGCCGCGGCGCTGGCGCTGGGCTTTTCCACTGCGTTCCCTGCGCGCGCCGATTCGGGATGGCTGACCGATTATAAAAAAGCGCAACAAGAAGCCAAAAATACCAAGAAACTCTTATTCCTTAATTTCACCGGATCAGATTGGTGCGGCTACTGCATTGTGTTGGACAGGGCAATTCTCTCGCAACCCCAGTTCAAAGATTATGCGAGTAAAAATCTGGTGTTGCTGGAGATAGATTTTCCGCGCAGGAAAACGCAAAGCGCCGAACTAAAGAATCAAAATGCGACCTTGGCGGAGCAATTTCAGGTCCAAGGTTATCCAACGATCGTGGTTCTGAATGGCGAGGGTAAGATGGTGTGGCACTTCGAGGGCCTATTCACCGGCGCCCCTAAGGCATTTATCGCGGAGCTGGAAAAATTGCGCAAAAGCTAAGGCGCAATCCGCGCGCCGGGATGGTCGATCTTTCCGGTTTCTCGATCTAAATCGTGCTTTGTGGACTAACTCGCTTTTTCCGGTTTCGAAGCGCGGCGCAAAACCTCAGCCAGCTCATTGCGCGTAAATGGCTTCGGTAAGGCGCCGCGAAATCCGTAGGTCAAAAATTCAGAAAGAGCTGCTTCGTCGGAATAGCCGCTGCAAATAATCGCGGTGACGTTCGGATCGAGATTGCGAAGTTGCTCAATGGTCGCCAGACCACCCATCCCACCGCGGATGGTTGCATCAAGGATGACGGCTTGAAAATTCTCGCCGTGGCGCAGAGCTCGTTCGTAAGTCTTAATCGCTTCCGCGCCGTCGGGGACGGCCGTGACCTCGTAGCCTAGAGTTCCGAGCAGCTCCGAGGTAAGATCGCGGATCGCCGCTTCGTCATCCATCACCAGAACGCGCTGATGATTAAAATGAAAAACGCCTTCCCTGGGAGACGCTTCGGGCTTTAACAGCTCACCGTCGGCGGCTGGCAAATAAAAGGCGAAGGTCGACCCATCCGGCGAAAAATTCTCGAGATGCAACATTCCGCCGTGTTTTTTCACGATTGAGTAACCAATCGATAAACCAAGGCCGCTGCCCGTGGGCTTGGTGGTAAAATAAGGATCGAAAATTTTCGTCGCTAATTCTTCGTCAATCCCACCACCGCGATCTGTGATCGCAATCTTGACGTAACGTCCCGGCGGAAGAAATGCGCCATGCTTTTCGCCCAATTCGACATTGCGCGCGGAAACTCGCACCGTGCCACCCTGAGGCATGGCCTCGCGAGCGTTGATCATGAGTGCGTTGATGACCTGTTCAATCTGACCCGGATCGATTTCAGCTTTCCAAAGCTCGGCCGGAATATCCGTGTCAGCGCGCAGATTGGAGCCGTAGAGTGAAAATTCGGCCGCTTGTCCAAGCAACTCCGAGATCGAGGTGATACGTTTGAGTGGCGCCCCGCCTTTCGAAAACGTGAGTAATTGACTGGAGAGATGAGCTGCGTGTTGCGCAGCCTGACCAGCCTTGGCGAGGTAGGAAAGTAAACTGGCGGCATCGCCAGGCGCTTCAATCTGGGCGAGACCGATGTTTCCCGAGATGACGGTCAAAATGTTATTGAGATCATGCGCGATACCACCAGCCAGCGTGCCAAGTGATTCGAGTTTGCTCGTGGTGAGCCGCTCTTCCTCAATGCGTTTGCGTTCAGTCACATTGCGGAGAAAAACAGAGACGCCGCCGCCACTTGGATAGGCGTGAACTTCAAACCAAAGCTTTCCAGTGGCGTCGCTCGATTCGAATTCCACCGCCGCTTGCTCCGACAGAACGCGACGGCAACTGTGTTCGAAAACGCCCCCGTTCAATTCCAGAAATTCCGACCACATTTCCCGGCCGATAAGATCTTGACGGCGTCGCCCGAGAAGTTTTTCGGCCTCGGGATTAACAAACGTAAATCTCCATTCGGCATCAACGGCGAAAAATCCGTCACTCGTGTTTTCAAGAATATCGGTCATTTTCTTGGCCGATTCCTGTAAAGCCCGGCGCGCTTGGTTGCGTTCCGCGAGATCGCGTATCTGTTGCTCTGCCACGGACAGCCGCACATTCAGTAACGCGGCGTCTAGCGGCTTGGTCAGGTAATCGTTCGCGCCTGCCTCCAGCGCCTGCTCCAGATCTTCGGTCGCGCCCCGTGCCGTTACGAGCAGGATAAACAGCTCGTCGCCGCGAGGCCGGACACGCAATTCGCGACAAAGCTCGAGGCCGCTTTTCCCGGGCAGCATCCAATCGAGAATTAAAAACGGAAACGGCTGCGCGGCGATCGCGTCGGCCGCTTCTTCCGCGGTCGCCACCGCCACAACTTCGTGACCGCGCCGTTCGATCAACCGTTGCAGGTTTTTGCGGCTGTCCCGGTGATCTTCAACAAGCAATATTCTCATTCTTGGAATTTCCCTGAATTCGATCTTCCAGGGCCGTGCCATGGGCGCAGCAGATCGCAATCTCTAGGCAGCAGGATGGCTGCCAAGACCGTGGCAAATCAGAGGAGAAACTTGCTGCGATAGAGTGCTACCTGGTCGCCTTGCGTTACGAGCCGGCTCTGCTAGATACAGCGAAAGTTTTGGCGCATTTCAAAAGGGCTTCCGCTGTTCATGTTCGTTTCACGTTTTGTTCTGATCTGTTCGTTTGGATTGTTTGTCGCCGGTTCAATTTGCGCGGAAGACGCAACCCCTGAATCAGCGAAGAATAAGCCGGCTGCGCCCGCTGATCCGCCAATCACTTTTAGTTGGGTCCACGTCGACGGACCTTACATTGCGATGAGCTTCGACGATGGCCCGAGCGCAAAACTCACACCGAAGTTGCTCGATTTACTGGCTGCTCATCACATTAAAGCAACTTTTTTCGTCCTCGGTGAAAATGTCGCCGAGAATCCCGAAATCGTTGCCCGCGCTGCGCGAGAAGGCCACGAGATTGCCAATCATAGTTGGTCGCATCCCAACTTCGGCAAGATGTCCGACGAAGGGATTCATAGCCAGCTACGAAGAACAGACGACATCATTCGGAACACCACTGGGACCCGGCCCACTCTGGTACGGCCGCCTTATGGATCGATCTCAGCACGGCAGAAAAAATGGATCAACCAGGAGTTCGGCTACAAAATCGCTTTGTGGGATGTCGATCCATTCGATTGGAGACGCCCCGGTCCGGCGGTCGTCTGCAACCGAATCCTGAAATTGACCCGAGCCGGTTCAATTATTCTATCGCACGATATTCACCCGGGAACCATTGAGGCGATGCCGTCCACGTTCAGTCAGCTCGAGGCGAAAGGATTTAAATTCGTCACCGTGTCGAAATTGATTGCGATGGCGACGCCGGAACCGCCAAAACCTTCTCCGCCGGCAAAACCGGCCACGACAGCTTCGAAAGCACGCCCATAGTGATCATTCGGACATGATCGCCGATCATTATCTCCAGCTTCGGAGCGAGCTCGAAACTGCTCTCGCCGGTTTGCTCAAGCTCGGCTCAGAAATGCGACGCCCTTCTTCGACGCTGGATACGCTCCACGCGCTCCTGCGCGATGTTCGCGATCCGTTGCTCTTTGTCGCGGTAGGCGAAGTGAAATCTGGAAAGTCTTCGCTCCTCAACGCGCTCTTCGGCCAGGAGTTCGCTAAGGTGGATGTGCTGCCAGCGACCGACCGCATTTATATTTTTCGCTACGGCACAGATGAAAAATCGGTCGAGGTATCGCCGCAAGTGACCGAGCGTTACCTGCCGATTCCATTTTTGCGCGATTTCAATGTGGTTGATACGCCGGGGACGAACACGATGGTTTCGGAACATCAAACGATTACGGAAAACTTTGTCCCACGCGCCGACCTCATCCTCTTCGTTTTTTCAGTCGCGAATCCCTGGACACAGTCCAACTGGGATTTTCTGGGCTTCGTGCAAAAGAAGTGGCTCAAGAATGTTGTTTTCGTGTTGCAACAAATCGATTTGCGCGAGCCCACCGAGATCGATGTCATTCACCGCCATCTTCAGGATACGGCGATGCGAAAACTCGGCTTCGTCCCATCGATTTATGCCGTCTCCGCCCGCAAAGCATTGCTCGCCCGCACCAGCGGCCTGGACAAGGAACGGCTCTGGCGCGAAAGCGATTTCGGCCCGCTGGAGGAGCAAATTAACTTGATCGTGAGCGAATCGAGCACGCGCATGTTGAAGCTCCGCTCGACCGCTCAAACAGCGTGCGTGATGCTCGACGAATTCGCGGGCGATCTGCGCGAATCGCTCGAGGTCATCGCGCGCGACGAGGCGCGCCTGACCCGCCTCGATCTTTTGCTGCAAACGCGCAAGGAACAAACTCTGCGGCAAGTGTCCGGTCTCGTCCGCGGGGTCGAACAAGCGTGTCGCGAAGCCGCCGTCCACGGAACAAATCTTCTCCGGGAAAAATTATCCTTTTGGAAGACATGGAAACTGATTTGGAGCCGCAAGCCCTGGCAACACGAATTCCAACTCGAGATCGAGAAAAACCTGCGTCAATCGGTGCAACCGCAGGTGGAGCACGCCGTCCGGCTACTGGAAGCGGATCTGCGCGGGCTTTGGCCCCAACTGCACGATATGATCGACAAACAATTGGCCGGCGAATTGCAAGCGCAGGTTCCGAAGACGATTCCCGATTTTTCCCAACAGCGCCGCGAGCTTTTGCAATCCATCCAGCTTGCGCTGATCGAACGCGTCGCCGGCAAGTCAGTCGAGGAACAGCTGGCCCAGTTGTTCCGCGAAACCTCGGCCCGGTTGCGATTGCCCGCGGGAATCGCCGTTGCCGGCGGGATCGTGGCCGCCATTGCAGCGATGGGCAGCGCGGCGGTGGCCGATGTGACCGGTGTCCTTGCCGCCTCTGCAGCAGCAGCCGGAACGTTGGTTGCGATCCTGCAACGACGGAAAATTCTGCGAGCTTATGCCGACGAAATGGAATCGAAAAGATCGGAGCTCGTGAAGACGATCGAGCTACAGCTTGGGCAAGCGATTGAATTGTTTTACAAGGAGGTTGCGGCCGCCTTTCAACCACTGGCCGCATTTTGCCTGACTCAACGCCGGATCTACGAACCGCTGTTACAGCGCACCGAAGAACTACAGGAAATTTTCGCCGACCTGAAGTCGCGGCTTGCTTGAGAGAGAACCCGCAGGGTTATTTCTTTGCGCCGGCGCCTTGTTGCACCAGCTTTTGTTCCATCTGGCGGCGGGCGAGAACGAAATTGTTGTTGTCGCCGTAGCTGCGCCACGGTCCCGGCGGCACGTCCTGAGTGTTCACGAATTGCCAATCAGTCACGTCGGTCGGTTGGAGCCCGAGATAATCGCGCACCGCGGGTGAAACATCCAGCCCGGCAGCATGGTTGAGGTTCGGCTTCGGCTTTTCATTTCCAAAAACGTATTGGAAGTGATCCGTGCGGAATGGACCGCAATCTTCCCATTGCGCATAGCAAGTGCGATTGCCTTTGCGAATTGAAATCCAATGATGCCAGCACACTGATTGCCCCTGCCCCGTGTAAGATTGTTTAAACCAGGGAATAACGAGCGGCGCTTCCGGCTTAAACTGGCCGTGAGTCACATCGTTGTACGGCAGCGCGCAGTAAAATGGATTTTGCCTTGGGATAAACGCCACCGGAATGTAATTGCGCCGGGCCGATGTTTCCGGCGTGTCAAAGCCACCGTAATTATTTGTCCAATTCAGGTCCCATGAGCTCTTGTAATTGGGCACCGGGTTATTGCCGCCTGCTTGTTCGCCGATCCAGAAAACGGTTGTGACGATGTTGGTCTTCCATGGGAAACGTGCCGTCGCCGGTCGCGATGCGGTCGGCACAAAAACCTGCGGCTCCACCTTCAAGAGTGCCTGTTCGCGCAATTTCATTGCGTACTTGGCGAAGTCGGCGGCCGTGGCGTACACGCCCATCGATTGATCCTCAGCGCGAAGGGTCCCGGCGCTGATGGCGCTGGCCAGAATCATGAGGGCAAGAATCCTTCTCATTTGGCGAATGCGGACTTGTTTCTATCCGATATCCCCTCCCTAGGCAAGGCTTTTCATTGCAGAAAAACCAGCGCCTCTGGCGGTTACAGTTTATAGAGCACTATCCATTCCAGTTCAGCTCCGGCTCAGCAATGTCTCGTGCTTCAATTGTCGATCTTCCGCCTGCGGAAAATCGAGCGTGTAATGCAGGCCGCGGCTTTCTTTTCGGCTCAAGGCCGAGTCAACGATGAGCGCTGCCACCGTCGCCAGGTTACGCAGCTCGAGCAAGTCGACTGAGACTTTGAAATTCCAATAAAATTCACGGATTTCGCGCTGGAGATTTCGCAACCGTGCGCTCGCCCGTTGCAGCCGCTTGTCCGATCGCACGATCCCAACGTAATCCCACATCAAGCGGCGGATCTCGTCCCAGTTGTGATAAATCACCACCAGCTCATCCACATCCTGGACGTCGCCAGACTCCCACTCTGGCAATGATATTCTCTGCGCTCGATGCGATTGCGGCTGGCCGCGCAGCATTGTTTCGCAAGCTCGATGCGCCACAGCCAAACCTTCGAGTAGCGAATTGCTCGCCAGGCGATTCGCGCCGTGCAAACCCGTGCAGCCTACCTCGCCGATCGCGTACAAGCCCGGCAAACTCGTCGCACCGTTCACATCCGTTTTAATTCCGCCGCATTGATAATGCGCCGCCGGCACTACCGGAATCGGTTGCTTCGAAATATCGATCCCGAACCGCAAACATGTCTCGTAAATATGCGGGAAACGTTCCCGCAGAAATTCGACCGGCTTATCCATGATATCGAGGAAGACGCACTGCGCACCGGAGCGTTTGATTTCAGCGTCGATCGCGCGAGCCACGATATCGCGCGGCGCGAGCGAGCCGCGTGAGTCGTAGCGCTTCATGAAATCTTCGCCGCGATTGTTCCGCAAAATTCCGCCTTCGCCGCGCACGGCTTCCGAAATCAAGAACGATTTCGCCTTGGCATGAAACAGACAGGTTGGATGAAACTGGATGAACTCCATGTTCGCGATCACGGCGCCCGCGCGCCAGGCCATAGCCACGCCGTCCCCGGTCGCGATGTCCGGATTGGTCGTGTACAAATAAACTTTCCCGCATCCGCCGGTGGCGAGCGCGACCCGATCCGAGCGAATCGTTTCCACCGCGCCCGTTTTCTCATCCAGAACGTAAACGCCCAGACATCGATCCTCCGTCGCGAAGCCGAGCTTGCCTGCAGTGATCAAATCCACCGCCATGTGGTTCTCCAAAAGATCGACATGCGATTGTCGATCCAGTTCGCGCAGCAACGTGTTTTCGATTTCCTTACCAGTAACGTCCTGCACGTGCAGCACGCGTCGCTTGGAGTGGCCCGCCTCGCGCCCGAGATCGAATTCGCGATGACCAGAAACTTCGCGCTCGTCGAACTGCAAGCCAAGATCGACCAGTTCGCGTATTCGTTCCGGACCTTCGGTGATGATCGTGCGCACGACTTCCTCGTCGCAAAGGCCGGCGCCAACTTCGATCGTATCGCGCACGTGTAGTTCAAACGAATCCTCCTCGCTCGTGACGCAAGCAATCCCGCCTTGTGCCCAGGCCGTGTTGCTATCCGCGCCTTTCCGCTTGGTAACAACCGCAACCGAGCCATGCTTCGCCGCCTTCAAAGCAAAGCTCAACCCCGCAATGCCGCTTCCGATGACGACGAAATCGTATTCCTTCACGGGAGCAGAATGTTGTCGATCAAACGAGTTTTGCCGAAGAAAACTGCCAGCGCGAGAAGCGAGTTCGGCCTAAAGACGTCGATCGGCTGCAAATTTGCCGCGTCCACAAATTCGACATAATCGATCCGCGCCAGCGCCGCCTCGCCAATTATTTTCCGCACGAGATCGATAATCTCTTTCGCGGATTTCTTTCCGGATCCTCGTGTAGCGAGCAATGCTTTCCGTAGGACCGGCGCCTGCTTTCGCTCCTCGGCGTTCAAGTACTCATTGCGCGAACTGCAAGCCAGTCCGTCTTCTTCGCGGACCGTTGGCACTCCGATGATGTCGATCTTGAAATTAAGTTCGCGCACCATCCGGCGAATGATCGCGAGTTGTTGAAAATCCTTTTCACCAAAGACCACCACGTTCGGCTGAAGGATATTGAAAAGCTTCGCCACCACGGTGCAAACGCCGCGAAAATGTCCCGGGCGCGATTTACCTTCGAGCGTGTTCGCAAGCGAAGTCTCATCTACGAATACCGAGCGATCGTCCGCATACATTTCTGCCGAAGCCGGCCGGAATAAAAGATCGACACCTGCATTTCGGCAGAACTCTTCATCCGCTTTTTCCGGGCGTGGATATTTCTCGTAATCGCTCCCCGGTTCGAACTGAAGCGGATTCACAAAAATGCTCACCGCCACTTCGCCATCCGTTCCTGCCCGCTCCCGCGCCACGCGGATCAATTCGCCATGCGCTTTGTGCAGCGCACCCATCGTCGGCACCAGCACACAGCGAGTTCCAGCACGTTTGTCCGATCCAATCTCTGCGACAGTGGTAATGATCCTCATCCGATATCGAGAGACTCCTCGGTCCGAGCCGGACTGGCAAATCGCTCGGAATGACAAATGGGTGCAGCGTCAGGCTGCTTCCATCCAGATCGCCTGGCGGGCGAAACGGAATTTCTGATGGCCGAACTTCGTCCAGCCCGCTTTTTGTGCCAACTCGCCAAGTTCAGCGAACGAAAATGCGCGGGCCGCGGAAAGGCGGGCGTCGTATTTGGTCATCGGTTCGCGAAAAATGAGCGCGGTCAAAAGATAAACGCCGGCCGTAGCGAGCCAGCCCCGCCGCAAATCGGAAACGAGAACGAATCTTTGCGAAAGCTCGCGGCAATGCCGCAGTACGCGCACCGCATCGTCGTCGCTGAAATGATGTAGCACGAGGGAGCAAAGCACGATGTCGTAGCGATCAGACGTTTGCCATTCCAGGAGGTTCGCTTCGAGACAGGAAATTTCCGGGTAATCGCGGCTCAATCTTCGAGCAATCTCGAGCGTGGCTGATTGTCGATCTAATGCATCGATTTCAACTTTCGCGCCGATCTTTCTGGCAAGATCAACAATCAACCGCGGAATGTCGCCCGAACCGGTAGCAAGATCGACGATCCGGATGTGATCGCCCGGTTTGATCCAACGCCGTGCAAAATGAAGAACAAGGCGATGGCTGCCGAACCAGCGATTGAGTTGACGAAGATTTTTGAGATCGCGTTCGAGCTCGGCCGAAACCGGCTGCGGCCGATCCATTAGCTCCGGCTCAGCCGGGTCGAAGCGACGTTTCATCAAGCAAACTGTAGGGGACGCTGTTAGCGTCCCGTCGTTCGGAAATTGTTGGGAAGCAAGCTGCTTCCCCTACAGCAGAAATTTTTCCCAGGATTCCGGCAACTCAGCGGTTTCAATCTCGCTGGCGATTCGCCCTTCGAACTCCGGATGAAAAGTCGTGCTCGTCCCGTAAATCATGATGACGTCTTCCGAACCTTCGGCGCGAATAGCGTGGGCGACGCCGGGAGGCACAACCACGCCCACGTTGCTGCGGCTGCGATGATTGTCTCCATCGACAAAAAAACGCATGATGCGTGGCGGCAATCCCGCGCGGGCATCGCGCAA
>DASYVQ010000096.1:0-11519 GCA_035936875.1 Chthoniobacterales bacterium | reverse complement strand
GCGTGATTTTTGTCGAGGTAATCGCGCAGATTAAGAATGTAATTGGTCGTGATTACGCCTTCGCGCGTGAGCACGTAGATCGCGTAGGCGACCCTGCGCGCATCGATGATGTCTGATGGTTCGCGTACAACCATCTTTTGCAAATTGCGCAATCCGCTCGCGAACATATCGGCCGGAGGCGGAAAGCCGGCGGCCTTCGCCTCGCTCAAGAAATCCATCGCGTAAGCGGAATTAAAGCTGATGTGGTCACCATTTTCCGGCGCCCAGTAGCCGAAAGCGCCTTGATCGTTTTGGCGGCGGCGCAAAACGGAGAAGACCTTCTCCAGCTGAGCATTCACTTCAGCGCGGTTCAGTCCGAAATCGACTTCATCGGCCAGCATCAGCCGGCAGAATGCGCCGCTGGTAATTTGCTCGCTGCATCCGTGTGGAAAATTTTTCAGATAAGCATCGAGGCCGTGGGCGAGGCCGAGCGGCAGCGCGGAAAGTGACGCGTCGCGTTTGGAAAATTCAGAATAAATCTGGCGCTTGATCGGAACTTCGGCGCTGCCTTTCTTGAAATTGCCGCTGCGAACATCGGTCACGTATGGAACGGGTGGGCGAACGCTGAGTGTGGCGCGGCGATGGGTTTCGGTGTCGTTGTGACTGGCAGTGAATTTAATTTCCCCGGAGCCGAGCGCGTCGTTCACGTGAAATCGGAACGTCACGCTTTGTTCGCGTCCTTCCGCGATCTTTAGTTTTTGCGTCGGCTGACCCTTGATCGACAGGTGGGCGGAGGTTTCTGCACGCAGCTGGATTTCCGCATCTGCGCCCGAGCCTTCGGCGTTGTTCGCAACAGTGACGCCGGCTTCAAATTCGTCACCGGGAGCGGCCAGCACCGGCACGCTCGGCGTGATCACGAATGGTCCGCGAATGAGCGCGTCGCGATCACTGGATCCGGTTGTCTCGCTCGAAACGCCGACCGCCATTATTTTCAATGTCCCGTCAAAAAAATCGGGGACGTTGTAAGTCACTTCGCGTGCGTTGGTATCGGCATCGAGAATGCCGGACCAGAACACGACCGGCTTTTCCGTCACGCGTTTGAACGGATTCAATCTCTGCACTTCGCCACCGTCTCCGCCGAAAGCCGAGAGCGAACGGAGCAGCGAAAATTCCGGAATGATAAGATCGACAATCTGCGCGGTCTCGACGCCGAGCGCGCATTTGCGGAAAAAGTACGTGAGCGGATTCGGCGTTTTGTAATCAGTGACTTGCAGAATTCCCTGGTCGACAGCGAAGATGACAATCTTCGACGGACGATCGGTCTTGTAACCGATGCGCAATGCGTCGCCGGGTTTGACCGTGGCCGCGCTTTCGATGTCGATCTTGAGGCGGCGCTTTTCGACGTTCGCTGTGAACGGAACCACGCCGTAACTGAGCGGACTGACGAAAATTTCTTTGGAATCGAGCGCCCGCACGAAAGCAACATTGACGTAACCGCTGCCTTCAAAGCCTTCGGGCAGGCGAATGTGCTGGATGCTGCTGGCAGTGTTCGTTTGAAACCAGCTATACGTGTAAACTTTCTCGCGTTCGATCGTGATGAGGCCGCTTCCGGCGTATGGCGCAACAATGCTGATCGCGATGTCGTCCCCGGCGCTATATCGCTTGCGGTCTAGCTTGATCTGCAGCTCGGCATTCTTTTCCAGCGAACGCGCGGCTTGCCCCTGGCCGACCACGGAAAAATGCAGCTTGCTCAAGGTGCGGTTTTGATCGTCGCGCAACTCAAGCACGTAATCGCCCGGATCCGCGGTGGGCAGCGCGTAATGAGAGCCGGTGGCCGCCACTGCGATCTTTTCTGATTTCGTCGGGCGCTCGCGCAGGACCGATTCATAAACGTAATTTCCGTTCTTTTGCTTCTTGAGCACCGAAACGTATTCCTGCGCGATCACGTTGAGCGTAACATTCTCGACCGCGATCCGATTGAGCTGTGGATCAACCGCGATCAGGTCGAGGGCGCGCGGCTTGTTCATGTCGATGTAACGAAGATCGCCGTCGGCCTTGTAACCGATCACGTAAGGCAAGGCCGAGACCAGGGCGCCGACGTATCCGGTAACGCTGCGGCCGCCTTCGCCTTCGAAGCCTTCGGCGATGAAACGCATCGAGTAGGTTGAATCGGCGAAACGTTCGAGCTGCAAATCAAACTCGGTATGTCCGTCGTTGTCGGTCTTCTTTTCGCCGAGATCGATCGTTTGCTCTGTCCGGGTTTTCTTTTCGTCCAGGAGCGGGTCGAAGAAGGTGAAGTCCTTGAATTCCTTAAACGAAAATGCGGCCGGCTCGAGCTCAACCTTGCCGGTCACGCGGCGATCGGTTGCCGGCGTGCCGTAAAGATTGGCCAGCGCGATTGAGGCGCGCATTTCGTTTGGACTGATCCAGCCGCGCGGCGCGCCTTTGGAAAGGCGTGTTTCGATTTTCATCCGGTCGGGCAGGAACTCCTTGACGCTCGCAGTTGTCGATCCAAGCAAAGTGGCGCGCTTGTTGTTCTTAATGAGATAGACGTTGATCGTGTAAACGCCGGTGGGCGATTCGTTCGCCGTGCTGTAACTCAGCTCGACGAAACCGGATTCGGAAAGCGTGAGCTTTTTTGTTTGCACCTTCAGGTCGCGGGCATCGACGACTTCGGTTTCAATCGGCAGGCCTTTAAGATTGCCGTGCCAGTTGCGCTGTTTGACGACGAGGCCGATGTGAATTTCATCGCCGGGCCGGTAAACGCCGCGCTCCGTAAAAGCGAACGCGTCGAGACCTTCCGGTCCGATATTTTCCGCGCCATCGATTTCGAACCGCGAAAAATTCAGCACGCGGTCTTCACGCGCGAACGGCATGAACGCGATGTCGTCGCCGTTGCGGGCCACGAACGCGACCGGCGATTTCTCACGCTCGGATTTTTCGACGGATGGGAAATTACAGTGACCGTCCCCGGCAGTTTTCGATGTTTGAATCGGGACGCCGTTCTTGCCCAGAATTTCAACCGTCGCGCCGCTGATCGGCTTGCCGGTTTTGATCGACACCAGAAAAACGTCGCTGCTGCCGTCGGTGCTTTTCTTTGTCAGAATTCCGATGTCGGTCACGAGGAGGAACCGGCTGTCCTTGATCGACTTGATCGGCTTTTTTGTGGCCGGGTCCCAACCGCGCGCGATCAAAAAGAAGAGTCCGCGCTCGCTGCCGCCATCTGATGGTTTGCGCAGCTGTTCGGAAAAATCGAACGCCGAATAATTCGCTTTCCATTTATTTTCGAGAGCGATCGGTTGATGCTGGACTGCGATCCGCGAGACGTTCTCCTGGTTGAATAAATGCGGATCTTTGAATTCCGGGTCCTCGAACTTGCCTTCCGTTTGGCTGACCAGGTGATTGATCTGCGACGTTGCGACGCGCGCGATTTCGTACTCAATCGCTGCCAGGCCGCGCGATCGGACCGATAATTTCCTTTCGCCGCTTAGCGCGAGCAAACCGCCCTGGCTCTCGATCTGCACTTCACGCGGAAGCTCAGGCACTGCAACGACGGCGTTGTGATCTTCCGCGAGGGGGTAATCGCCAGACGCGCGCACGCCTTTGGCCACGCGAATGTAAAGCTCGCCGTCAGTTTCGACGCGCACGCGAAACGCATGTTGTCGATCTTGCGCTTTTTCCGAGGGCAGGGCTGTGAATTCGACGCGCTTGGCTTGCTCGAGCACCTCGTCCGGAACGTCTGTTGCGCTCTCCCATTTCGAATTTTCATTCTTTGATTCTTCGGTCGTGCCCTCGGACTCGTCCGAATCGCTGCTCTCCTTGCTTTCAGTCGTGGACTCGCTTTGGTCGGCACTTTCCGTTTCGGGGGTTTCTTCTTTGGTTTCCGGCTTTCGTTTCGGCAAGAGCCAAACCTTGACCGCTTTCGCCAGATCACGCGTGCTGATATCCGCCGTCGTGCTTAGAATGAGCACCTGTTCCGGCTCGCCATTTTTGGTCCGGGCAATGTTGCCCTCGATTGAATTGATCTGAAATGCCGTCGCGATCGACGGGATGAGCACTTTTTGCTCGATCGCGTCGTGAGTTTGCGCGCCGCCCTGTGTGGTGCGCACGCCTTTGCTCAGCTCGAGCTTCACGAAATCTTCTTTTTCCGGAAGCGTGACGAGCGAGCTCCGCAAATACGCCAGGCGATGATGCAATCCATACGTCATCGCGAAATGCGGCGGGGGATCCGACGGCGGGAAGACGGCCGATCCGCCGATCATCAACAATTGAATGTGGCGATCCAGTTCGCCAGGTTCGACCGGATGCGTGAGTTCGAGCGTGGCCGTGACCTGGCGCTGCTTAGGATTTGCCGGGTCTTGGTAAAGCTCGAGCTGCGAAATCGCGATTCCGAATAGCGGCGTCTGCGTCTCATAAGCCAGCCGCTCCATCAAGACTTGCGGCGGGAAGAATTTTTTATCGAAGGTGATGCGAAATTTTTGATCGGCCGGCCAATCTTCCGTCGGACGAAAGGCCAGCTGCTTGTCCGAATTCCACGACCATGCGCCGGCGATTTGCGGCTCGAGTCGTACGCCCTGGAGCGAAGGCTTTTTCAAATCTTCCAGGCGCGCTGCCGGTTCGCTGAACCGGACGATTAACGGCGGATATTTTAATTCCTTCTCAAGTTTAGTGACCGCGATTGCCTCAACTGACGCGGTAACCCGGTGTGGTTTGGGCCGCCGTTGATACCAATCCCAGGTCCACGCCGCCCCGCATGAAATCAGAAAGATCGCCGCCATTATTAACGCGGTGATTCGCGGATTTGCCTGGCTGAAACGCGCCCAGGCGGCGTGGCTTTGGGAAAACCAGTGGGGCGGGCTCCAGGAAATTCGGCCGAAAATGGCGAACCAAATTTTCGCCACGACTCTGCCCAGCAGAACGAACGGGCGAATAATCAGGTCGGGCAGTTTCGAAAGGAAAGCGGGCATTTTCATGAGGTGAATACGCCAGTCGAACGCAAATCTTTCAGTAAATCGATAGTAATTGTGCCGGCCGGCACGATTGCGCTAAGACAGATCGATATGAAGAGCCCCGGGCTGGTCGCCACGCGCCGTAGTCTGGTCGATCGACTGGTTGATTGGGACGACCGCAAACATTGGCAGGAGTTCTTCGACACCTACTGGAAGTTGATTTACTCAACGGCGCGCAAATCCGGGCTGACCGATGTGGAAGCGCAGGAAGTCGTGCAGGAAACGGTCATCACCGTTGCGAAAAATATCGACAAGTTGAAATATGATCCGGCGATCGGTTCGTTTAAAGGCTGGCTCCTGCAGATCACGCGCTGGCGCATTGCCGACCAATTTCGCAAACGCGAACCCGGAAACGCTAAGCCTCCGCGTTCCGCCGACGATCGGCTTACCGCCACCATCGAGCGCGTGCCCGATTCGCACGTTGTCGATCTTGACGCGGTTTGGGAAAAGGAGTGGCAGGAGAATTTGTTCGACGCTGCGATCGCGCGCGTGAAAAGGAAAGTCGATCCGAAGCAATTCCAAATTTTTGATTGCTACGTGCGCAAGGAATGGCCGGCGCAGAAATGCGCCGAGCAACTGCGGGTAAACATCGGCCAGGTCTATCTCGCCCGTCATCGCGTCTCGGCACTGCTTAAAAAGGAAATCAAAGCACTGGAGAAAAATTCGTAATCGCCGGCGTTGTAGCTGCTGCTGTCCTTAGCGGCAGCAAATCAAATTCTGTAGGGGACGCTGTTAGCGTCCCGCTAAATTAGTCGGGAAGCCAACGGCTTCCCCTACAGCCCTGCCGCCCGAGAGACTATGCCAGTCCGGCTCGGACCGGCAGCTACAACGCGAATTGCCTCGCAGCTTGCGGTTGTGTAAAATCGCGCGCATCGCTGACCAAGTGAAAGATCGCGCACGCGAAGAACCCGCGGCCGCGCAAATTCCGCAAATTCCCGACCACGAAGTGCTGCGCGTGATCGGGCGCGGCGCTTATGGCGAGATTTGGCTGGCGCGCACGGTCACGGGCGCATTGCGTGCGGTAAAAATTGTTTATCGCAGCACGTTCGAGAGCGAGCGCGCGTTTCAACGCGAGTTCCAGGGCATGTCGGCGTTTGAGCCAATCTCTCGCGCGCACGCCGGCTTTGTCGACATCCTGCACGTCGGGCACACCAGCGAATATTTGTATTACATCATGGAGCTGGCCGACGATCACGTGGCCGGTCGCAAGATCGACATTGCCAATTACGAACCACGCACGTTGAAGAGCGATTTGGCGCGACACAAGCGATTGTCCGCCGCGGAATCGATTCAGCTTGGGCTTTCATTGACGGAAGCGCTTAGCGCCTTGCACGCGCGAGAGCTCGCGCATCGCGACGTAAAACCGTCGAACATCATCTTCATCGACGGCGTCCCGAAACTGGCCGACATCGGACTCGTCGCGGCGACGGGGCAACAATCCTTTGTCGGCACGGAAGGCTACGTCCCGCCGGAAGGACCGGGCACACCGCAGGCGGACATTTTCAGTCTCGGCAAATTGCTTTACGAAATCAGCACCGGAAAAGATCGGCTCGATTTTCCCGAGATCGATTCGCAATTGAGCGAGCGGCCGGACAAGGAGCAGTTGCTGCAATTGAACGACGTGCTGGTGAAAGCGTGCGCGAACGATCCGCGCAAACGTTACAGGTCGGCGGCGGAAATGAATCGCGATCTCGCCTCGCTGGAGCGTGGAAAGTTTCGGCCGCGCAAAAAGGTGCGTGCGAAAATCGCGATCGCTGCGTTGTCGATCCTGGCGCTGGCAATCGGCGGAATTTGGTTTTGGTCGCAGCGCGCGCAACCGGTTGCCGATCTTCATTTGCAAACGACGATTCGCACGGAGCCGCCGGGTGCGCTCGTTTTGCTGGGCGATCACGCGCAAAAGAGTCCCGCCACTTTCGATGAGCTTGAGCCGCGCACATACAAATTGCGGATCATGAGTCCTGGCTATGAGCCGATTGAGACGGTTGTCGATCTTATCGGGAAGCGATCGATTGATCCGCCGACCTTCCACCTCGTGCGCAGCAAAGGCGCGCTGGAAATTCAATCCGATCCGCCGGGCGCGCAGTTTTCCTTGCACAGCAATGATGGCCAGATTTCGCGCCAGGGAATTGCACCGCAAAAGATTGTCGATCTTCCGACAGGAAAATATTCGATCGTGGTGAAGCGCGGCGATTGGGAGATGCGGGATGAATTGGAAATTCAGCGAAATGAATTTACTCGGAAATCTTTGGCGTTTGTGAGCGCGATGGTGAACATCACGAGCGAGCCGAGCGGAGCGGCCGTGATTGTCGATGGAACATCGCGCGGCCGAACGCCGTTGCGGCTCGACTTGCCGGCCCGAACACATGAACTCGTTGCGCGTCTCGACGGTTGGCCGGAGGAACGACAATCGTTCACAGTCGAAGCGCAGGGCGAAAACGCGGCGCGTTTTGTTTTCGCAAATGGCAGCGTGAAAATCACCAGCGCGCCCGGCGGCGCGACAGTGGTCGCGAATGGAAATGAACTTGGGCAAACGCCATTGGTCATCGAGGAAGTCAAACCGGGTCCAGTAACGTATGAACTCCGGCTTTCCGGATACAATACAACGCCGGTCACTGGAAAAGTGGAACCCCAGCAGCAAGCATTTCTGGCCGCGCGGCTGGAAAAACGTCTCAGCCCGGAGCCGGGACAGCCGTGGACGAATTCGCTTGGGATGAAATTCATTTCGTTAGGCGAAATTCGAGTCTCGGTCTGGGAAACCCGGGTGCAGGACTACGACGCGTTTTGCTCGGCGACCGGGCACCGCCGCGATCCGCCGGACTTCAAACAGGACGCGACCCATCCCGCGGTGAAAGTGAACTGGTTTGACGCGACGGCGTTTTGCAAATGGCTGACCGAAAAGGAGCACGAGGAAAATGTGCTCGAAGATCGACAATCGTATCGTCTGCCGACCGATCGGGAATGGAGCACGGCAGTTGGTTTGCCTAACGAAACTGGCGGGACGCCGGAAGCGCGCGACGGGAAAATCAAAAACGAATTTCCGTGGGGCAAGCAGTGGCCGCCACCGGCGGGCGCGGGGAATTATCCCGCAGGCGCGGGACAACGTCGCGGCACGACCATGCCGGTCGGAAATTTCAAGTCGAACGCGCTCGGGCTTTACGATCTCGGCGGGAACGTTTGGGAATGGTGCGCGGAAGGTTACAAAGGAAGCAGCGGCGCTGCCGGCCGCGATTGGGGGGTGCTGCGCGGCGGTTCGTGGGCGACGAGCAATCGCCTGGAGATGCAATCTTCGTATCGCAACGTCGTCGATCGAAATGAGCGCGACGTGATTTACGGATTCCGTTGCGTTGTCGCGCCGCAGACCGAAGACAAGATCGATAACCGGTAGGGAACGGCAGCCACGCCGATTCAATCGGCGGAATCCGTTTCGGTTGAAACGGTCGATTCGCCGCTTGTTTGCCGCAAGGCCTGCTCGAGCGCGCGCCACGGCAGTATGGCGCACTTAACTCGCTGAGGAAATTTCCGAACGCCTTTCATGAGGCGTAGATCGCCCAAAGTTTTTGGCGCGTCGTTCGTTTCGCTCGTCACGAGGTCGTGAAAGGCCTGAAGCATCGACATTGTTTCATCGCGACTTTTCCCTTTGAGCTTCATCGTCATCATCGACGCCGACGCCTGACTGATGGCGCAGCCATGGCCGGAGAACTTGATGTCTTGCAAGCTTCCGTCGGGCCCAAACTTTACGCCGAGATGAATTTCGTCGCCGCACGAGGGATTATCGCCATGCACGCGCACGGCCGCGTCGGCCAGCTCTCCGAAATTTCGCGGGCGCCGGGAATGATCGAGAATCACTTCCTGGTAAAGCTCTTCCAGTTCCACGTTCATGAGAAAAAGCGCGCGGCGTCGCGGAGGATTTCAATCATGCGATCGATTTCTTCCATTGTGTTGTAAAAATAAAAACTGGCGCGGGTTGTTCCCGCCAAACCGAACTTTCGCATCAACGGTTGGTTGCAATGATGTCCGCCGCGCAACGCCAGTCCCTGCTGGTCGGCGAACGTCGTCAGATCATGCGGGTGCGCCGTGTCCATCACGAAACCTACGATGGCGCCGCGTTGACCGGATGGCCCAAGCACACGCATGCCCGGCAATTCCGTAAAGCGTTCCAGCGCATGGCCAGTCAATTGCGAATCGTGTTCGAAGATTGCCGCGCGCCCGATCTGCTCGATGTAATCAATCGCGGCGGCGAGTCCGATCGCGCCGGCGATGTTTGGCGTGCCGGCTTCAAATCGGTGCGGCGCTTTCTTAAATGCGCTCTTTTCCAAGGTCACGCTGACAATCATTTCGCCGCCGCCTTGCCAGGGCGGTATCGCATCGAGAATCTCGGCGCGCGCGTAAAGAGCGCCGATGCCGGTGGGCGCGCACATTTTGTGTCCGGAGAAGGCGAGAAAATCGCAGCCCAATTCCTGAACATCGACAGGCAAATGTCCTGCGCTTTGGGCAGCGTCGACCAGCGTCAGCGCGCCGACCGCGCGCGCTTTCTGACAAAGTTCCGCCACCGGATTGATTGTTCCGAGAGAATTTGAGATGTGAGTGAAACCGAAAAGTTTCACTTCGCGGGTGAGCAACGCAGGAAGTTGATCGAGGTCGAGCGTGCCGTCCTCGCGCACCGGGACAAAACGGAGCCGCGCGCCGGTTCGCTCTGCCAGCAACTGCCAGGGCACGAGATTGCTGTGATGCTCCATTTCGGTGAGCAGAATCACATCGCCCTCGTGGATAAACTTTCTGCCCCACGCTTGCGCCACGAGGTTGATGCTCTCGGTGGTCCCGCGGGTGAAGACAATCTCGTCTGCGTTGGCGGCGCCGATGTATTCCGCCACCCTTTTCCGGGAGGTTTCGTAAGCTTCGGTCGCGCGCGCGCTCAGCTCATGCAGACCGCGGTGGACGTTGGCGTTGTCGTGCTCGTAATAATTGCGCAGCACGTCGAGCACGCTTCTTGGCTTCTGCGTCGTCGCGGCGTTATCGAAATAAATCAGAGGCTGCCCGTGGGCCCGCTCGTGAAGAATCGAGAAATCTTCGCGAACGGCTTTCCAATCTATGCTGGCACTAGCGATTCGGTGCACAAACCAATTTCATCCACATGCGGCGGCAGGGCAATTTATTGCGGATGAGATAACGCGCTCGACACAGCCGCATCGAAAAGGAAAGTTGCGGCGTGGCGAACGAAAAGCCGACCAAACCCAATTTCGTTAGGCGATTTTTTTTGAAGCTCGGGCCTGGTGTAATCACAGGTGCGGCGGACGATGACCCATCCGGTATCGCGACTTATTCGATCGCCGGTGCGCAAATGGGCACCGCCATGCTTTGGACGGCGCTGATGACGTGGCCGTTCATGGCCGCGATCCAGTTCATGTGCGCGCGCATCGGAATGGTCACTGGCATGGGGCTGGGCGACGCGCTCCGGCGAAAAGGTCCGCGCTGGCTACTGTTCGGCGGAGCGCTTGGATTGCTCGGCGCGAACACAATCAATGTCGGCGCCGATCTTTCGGGAATGGCGGACGCGGCCGAGATGCTGACCGGAATCAATTCCCATATTTACGTCGTCATTTTCGGCGTCGCCATCACCTACGCCACAATCCGATTTCGTTATCGCCAGATCGCGATGGTCATGAAATGGCTGGCCGCCGTTCTCTTTGCCTACGTGATTACCGCGTTCATTGCCGGACCGGACTGGTCGCATGTGTTACGCGACACATTTATTCCGACGTGGCCTCGAAATCACGATGCGTGGCAAAATCTGGTGGCGATTCTCGGCACCACCATCAGCCCGTATTTGTTTTTCTGGCAGGCGTCGCAGGAAGTTGAAGAAGAAAAAGCAATGGGGCGCCGTCTGCTTGTCCAGCGTGAAGGCGCGAGCAAACGGGAAATCGTCGACCGCAAGATTGATGTTGGCGTCGGCACATTTTTTTCGAACTTTGCGATGTATTTTATCATTCTCACGACCGCGCTCACCCTGCACAAACACGGCATTACAAACATCGACACGTCCAAACAAGCAGCGGAAGCTTTGCGACCGTTCGCCGGGATGTTGGCCTATTTGCTTTACACCATCGGCATCATTGGCGTCGGATTTCTCGCCATCCCGACGCTCGCCGGCTCCGCGGCCTACGCCTTCGCCGAGACATTTTCCTGGAAGGAGGGCTTGGATGAACCATTTCGCGGCGCCCGCCCTTTTTACGCTGTGCTGATTTTTTCTATGCTGCTCGGCATCGCGATGGATTTTATCGGGGTCAATCCCATCAAAGCGCTCTTCTGGACGGCGGTGATCAATGGCGTGCTCGCGCCGTTTTTGCTGGTCGGGATACTGATCGTCGCGTCCGATCACAAGCTTATGCGGGGTCAGCCGAGCTCGTGGTTGTCTCGAATCGCAGTCGGAATTATTACGCTGGCCATGTTCGGTGCGGCCGCGGCAATGTTTTTGCTTTAGCTCTTCCGGCTGAGTTCTTCGAGCAGCTCGATCTGGATCTGTTGGATCTCAAA
>DASYVQ010000095.1:0-11186 GCA_035936875.1 Chthoniobacterales bacterium | reverse complement strand
AACAAACGAATGGGAAACCGCGACCGCTACGGTCTAGTGCGCCAGCCTTCGACATTAAAATCGCTTGCCGGCCGTAGCCCACGGCTCGCCGTAATTTTTTAATGAAGGCGACTTGGCAAAGGCGGGAAACAGCCGTTGCCAATGCTCTGATTGATTCCCTTCTACTTTCTACTTTTTTGTGCCTTGGACATTTTCTTCAAAGCAAGCGAGTAATCGGATTCTATATTCTCAGCTTTGTGTCCTACCGTCTCAGCGGCGCTATTTACCGGTCGCGGTTTTCCTCCGGATTTGGAAATGCTTTGAGCCAATCTGGATCGAGCATTTCCGCGTAGAAGTATCTTACAACGGGCGCCGCCGACGGTGAGTGTTGGATGCGATCGACAAGCTCCTTCGCAAAACGCCTTGTAAGAAAACCATTCTCATGGGCCACTATCAAAGCAACCAGCATTAAAGGATGCTTAACGACTTTTTCTGTAACTCCCGCCCATGTTTCCCACTCCTCGTCCGAAATAATTTCTTCCTCCCGATAATCGTATGCCTCGTGAAGGTGATAAAGATACAGTTCTGCGTGTAAATACGCCTTGCGAAGTCTGTGAATTTCCTTGGGGTCCTTGCTGACCGAGGCGGCTGTATTCCAAATCATATCGTAGAGTTGTCGCGCGCTGGTCACATTAACGATATCAGGGTCCTTAGTTAGCAGCATGATCAATATCCGACAGTGTTCCGCCGGTGGTGTCCCGTCGGGCACATCTACAAAAAAGGTCGCGCAATCGGGATCTCCAAATTCTCGCTCATTGATTATGTGCTCGGTATGACGAAGCTGGACGCGGGCAGCAAGGCGATTGGTTGCAGCGTACTCGTCGAAGGCCTTGACTGCGATATATGCGGCTATGACAGCTCCGGTGCCGGCAGCGATCGTTGCCAATGTTGCGAGCCCTGTAAAGGCTCGTCCGATTTGACCTGCAATTCGGGGCAGCAGGGCTAGAATGCGCCGTAAAAACGCCCAAGACGTTAGTTTAGGGGGGCTCAAAAATTAATTAAAAACGCGGTCGATTAAAGAGTCTGATCAGCGGTTGTGCGCGGTCTGGCCGTAAGGCCTGCAACTTGGAAATTCTGCTGCTCTACGGGAACTCCGGCAATTGGCCGTTTAACAGAATCAACCGCGATGCCTTCGCGAAGAGCCGTCATGACCCCGATCGCTTCCAGATACGTATTTACTTTGATGAACTGGCCGCGACGCCAGGGAAGAACGGCTAGATCATTCTTCATGATGTTCTTGTTTTCCTGCACCGCGATAACAGGAATTCCTTGTTCAAGCGCCGCGAGCGTAGGAATGCCAAGACAGCCGTCTGGAATAACTAAGCAGGAAATGTCTTCGACCGTCATGACGCCAGGAATTCGGCCGGGCTCAGCATTCGGAATAACTTTCGGGCTGGCGTGCAGTCCTTTAAGAACGCATTGCAAAAACGTGAACGAAACGGCTTCTGCCGCCATTCTGGAGTCTACCACGCCAGATTTCAGATTAGCGACCGCCTCCGACTCAAACATCGGGGAATGCGCGGTGGGAATTCCAGTCAGCGTAGAAAGCGCATGGGTTAGCAAAGCTTCGACACCGCCCCAAGGATTGAGCATATCGCCTTCGCAACGAAAATAATCTAGGTGGTAATGCTCAGGCAGCTGAACAACGGACGAAATTGCAACAGCATCAATTTCGTCGCGACATTCTTCGATAACTGTGAGCAATCGCTCCAAACCCAAAATCGTTCCAGTTGCACGACCGGAATCCGAATAAGTCGCTGCCAGAGTGACGGGTGGATTCAGTTTAACAACTTTTGCGACGTTCCATCCACAAGTTGCACGCGCAGCATTTCCAGAGTTGATCGCGGCGCTAACGAATTCTTCAATCTCGTGAGCATCAACGACCAATAGAATTCGATTCGAGCGTACTTTTTTGATGCCGACGGCGCCCATCAATAGTCGCGTAATCACGCTCCCTTCGACATAAAGACTGTTCACCGGCATCTCATTGACGTCGGACGCGTTCACGACGTTTGGGTGTAAAATCAGATTGTCGCAAACGCCGGCCATTAGGCGGGCGACCGGGGTGGCATCGCCAGCATGACCCCCAACTTCAGCTCCGATGCCGGTTGGTATCAAGAGCACAGCATTAAACTCGGTTTCGTGTTGAAGGGTTCGATGCCGCATCGCGAAGATAGATGAATCCTCCGATTTCAAAGCGGCGGAATCGCAGCCACGTAAAACCCCCACTTCACAATTGTAATGCTCTTCGTCGGTCTCTGTTATTACGAATCGCACCGGGTGAACTCCGGTGGCCAAAGAGGCGTTTAGGAAGTGCGAGAAATATCTCAGCAACCCCGCATGGCCTGCCGTCGTGGGAATCCGAAACTGCTCCTCAAGAATTTGCATATTCATTTTTCCCCAGACCGAAACGAGTAACAAAATCTTCGAGAGGGAACTGTTTAACTAATTCGAGTTTGCCAGTCTGATCTAAAGTATAGATGGATGGCAAATTGATTCCGTTAAACATATTCGCTTTGACGATCGTATACGCACCGACGTTTTCGAACGTGATGCGCGACCCAATCTCTAACGGTTCGTTAAACGCGTACTCGCCAAAAAGATCCCCGGCCAGGCAACTGCATCCCACTAACAAGTATTGATATCGACCGCCATCCACGTGCTCTACGATGTCCGGCTCGAACTGGTACTCGAACACCTCTGGCAGATGATTCACGGTCGTGTCCAGTACAGCGATCATCTTTTCGTCTCTTTTAAAAAGATCGGTCACTGACGCGACAAGGTACCCTGCCGAATTCACGAAGCCGGCTCCAGGTTCCATGAACACTTCGAGTCCGTACTTGGTCGTTAAGAGGTCCACGGTCTCTTGAAGCGGCCCGAAATCCGTTGTTTCTCCCCAAACAAAACCACCTCCGAGATTAATCCACTTCATGCCAGCGAGAACCGGCTCAAGATGATCCTTAATCAGCGCGACCGTTTCCCGTAGGGGCGTCCAAGATTCACAAAGACAGGCGTTGTGGAAATGTAATCCCTCAAGCCTTCGTACGGACTGTCGGTTTAGCCAATCGACCAATTCGACAATAGGCACGCCCAATTTGGAATATCGACGACATGGATCGTATCTCTCATCCTCGACATTTGAACGTCCGGGGTTAACGCGAATCCCAATAGAAATCCCTGATGGAACAATCTCACTGAGGTTTTGAAATTGCGAAGTTGAGTTGAGCGCAACATGCGTAAACCCAAGCGATTCGTCGAACCACTCGGGTTTGAAACCGGGTGTAGTGATATGCAAGTAGCGCGAATCATCTGTTAAGGCTGACACAAGACGCGCCTCAGCTGGTGAGGCGACGGCAAACCCGTCGACAAATGGGTTAAGAATGGAAATTACTGCCTCGAGACCGCATGCTTTTGTCGCGTACAGAACTCGCGCGGCGCCGGGTGAGAGGTTGGCTCGAAGGGACTGGCAAGCCGCAATGATCTTGCCGGCGGAGTACACAAATGCCGGGGTTTCAGGCATCGCAGATACTAAATTGCCCACGAGTGGACCACGATAGGCGTAGTGCTTTGTTACACTCACAATAAAGTAGTCGCAGCCCAGCGAATCATTGATCCGTACGGTCCTGTGTACATCTCTTCAAGCCCCTGACGACGATTCGCTGCCAAAACATCCGCGGGATCGTTCTCGAGTCGATTACGTATTTCTTGGATCAATCCGACAACTTTAATCATGATCGTATCACGAGCACCGCGAAGTTTATCACGGTTCAGCTTGGCGTGAGACTCCGTGGTATGACCACGGGGGGTCAGCCAAAGCTGCCGAACACCACTGTCGGAACATTCATAACCAAGATGGTCTTCTATCGGCACATCCGTTACAGCGTCTAAAATCGGATGCGCCGCGTCCCATTGATTCGATTTCTCGCCATTACAGCCGCTACACGCAAGATGCAGATTGTCCCAGTCGAAGGCGCTCCCCGGGAATCCGCCGTTAATAGGCATCCTGTGCTCAATTTCGTCAGCGCGTACTGGTCCGACCTGACTCTCACAGTAGCAGCACATATTTCCGTACATCTCATTCAATGCTTCTCGAACCTCTCGGTGATTATAGCGAGCTCGCCGGCGTTTAATCAAAGCTGTGTCTCCGGCTGCGATTGCATCCAAGAACTCCGTTCTCCATCGACGGGCATTCCTCCTTAAGCAAGCTGGTTTGGGTGTTCTTATAACATTTCGCATTTCAGCTTTTGGCTTTGAGGGAATCAATCATGTTTTTAAGTTCAATTCCGACGCGAGTTGGATCCTCAGATGGAAGGCGCTTAAGCTCAGAACGAAGGTGCCGAAGTCTGGCAGCTTCCGCTCGGGACAACCCTCCTTTGATCTTCTTCTTGTCGAGGCGCTCAAATTCGGCGATGACGTTGTCTTCGAAACTCTCGGCGCGAGACGTTGGCACTCCCATCATCTCGTAGACGTCTTCTGCACGCCAGCCGTAAGGCAAATGTTCACTGTGTTCACCATCGTCGAGACGATGCACTGTGACGTCGGAACAACTACTAGCGACGAGAGGCGAGTGCGTGGCTACAATGAACTGGATTTGCGGGAACAGCTTGCGGAGGTCAGGAAGAATGGTGCGCTGCCATCTTGGATGCAAATGCTGTTCGAGCTCGTCAATGATGACGATCCCGACCAGGTTGGCAGCTTTGAATCCGTGAGCAGGCTCATCATTATGCAGCAGCCACCACGACATTAGATCAAGCGTCCAAGTTGTGGTCGCTCGATATCCATCACCGAGCGCCGCAAGTTCTTCTTGGCCCCACGCCCCGCGAACGGTGATCCCTCTGCGATTAAGCTCTATTGCCTTGGTATTCTCAAGATGTAGCAGTTCCGCTAGAGCCTCTCTTAATCTGTCGAGCGTATTTCGGCCTCTGTTTAAACTGCGCCCACGTGCCTCATCTACAAGCCGTCGAATGACTAGTTCCGGGCTTTGGAGCGCGGCATCATATCGGAATAAAGAATAAACGGCGTCAACCGCGAGGTAGTACGAATAGTCGGCGTTGCCGAAAGTGCGAATTCCGGGGCCGTAGCCGGTTACAAATATTTCGGCCCAAGGAAAAGCATACTCATCGATTTTATGGAATTTTCCTTTGCCCTTTTTTTCGTAGTACTTTTGTTCAACACGCTCGAACCTGCCGAGCCCAATAAAGCGGGTATTGATGCGGTATTGCCACCCACCCGCGCCGGCCAGGTCAACTTGGACAAATGAGTCCCCTTCGGAATCGTGTCGGACAAACTCCCCTGGTAGTTCGCGAAGCAAAGCCGCGGCACTGCCTTGATCGCACAAACCCATGGCGAGACTTCGCAACACCGTCGATTTTCCATCCCCGTTGTCGCCAACTAGCACAGAGCAGCTACGAGCTTCTCTGAATTCGATTACGAGTTGTGTGAACCGCCGAATGTTCCGCAGTTCTAAGCGGGTTATGTAGAGCATGATTATTCGTCGAGCAGCGCCGCAACATTTTCTGCAGTAACCTTCCCAAAACGTAAACCGCCTGCGCTCAGAGTGCATGCAGCTCCTCGGACGCAGATGACATCGACATCGGTGCGCCAGAGTTCAGGCATCTCATCTCGGCTAATACTACCGGCGATCCATGCTTCTTTTCCAAGGACGTGAAGAGCCTGCACAAACTTCGAGATCTGATCAACGGAGTAGTAGTCGAGAAGACCGAGGCCGATGTTTTTGTGAAACGTGTCGATTAGCAGCCCGTCGCAATCGATTTCCTCAACGAGTGCCGGACCGTCAGTCAACGGATCAAAAAGCTCAGCAAACTCCTCTTCCGGAAACACAGCCGGATAAATTTTGGCCTTTGAGCACCATTGTCGGATCGTTCTGACGAGGCTCCTGCCAAGGTAACCAGCGGCCTCAGGCGTAAGATCCGCGAGACCACACTTGATGTAATTGGCACCGGCAACGGCAACGCCGAGGGCAGCCTGACAGGCAGTGCTTCGATTCGCTTGTTTTTCACCGATGTTGGTGGAGATCGGCATTTCCGCAAACCCGTTCTTATCCAATTCGTCGCGAACGAACTTTATGTTTAGAGGATAGGGCGTACCTAGAGCCGAGCCTGGATATTCAACGTCCGCGATGTGAGCTCCTCCTTGAGCCGCAGCGATGGCTTCCTCGGGTCCCATGACACTAACTAATAATCGACCCTTCGGCATGTTAGAGAGTGAACATATTCTGGGGTTTCGCGATCGAACAGCTCGCTTTTAACCGACTGTTTAACGATTTGCAAGAGTGCAGACGAGACGACGACTCTTACGAAAATCGCATTTGACCCATTTACTTGCGAGATCCCGTTCGCTTCCGTCTCTGGGCGTTGAAACGTTGAGCAGCTGAGTCGTTGAGCCTAGTTGCCAATAAGCGTTACTTTGTCGGCGACATTGTCGCCGCCTACCTTCGTGTAATGGACACGGACTTTCCGGTTCGTGGTTAGACCGGCCGCTTCGATCGTTTTCCCGTCGGTGTCGGCGTAGGTGACGTTCTTGCTCAATTTGAACTGAACCGGTTCGCTCGGAGCCAGCGTTTGCAAGACCAGTGCACTGCCCGGCGTGTATTCCTTGATGGTGCCCGTCATTTCTGCGCCGGCTTTCGGGTCGGCGGTGGATGTTTGGGCGTGCGCGAGGGTGGCGTTTAAAATAGCGGCGGCGCAGATCAGGCAGAGGATGGTTTTGATCATAGTGTCTCCGTTAGTTTTACGCGTCCGGGCACGCGTTCGGTCGTATGAGTCCGAGCCGGACTGGCATTGTTGAGGTTGAGCTGTTGAGGTCCGAGCCGGACGGGGCATTGTTGAGACGTTGAGAGATGTTGCGGCCGCCACGGCCGCCACTACACCGAAAATGCAAGCAGAACCCAATGCCTATTCCCGCCAATGGTTTGAGTTCTTTCACATCGGCATAGACGAAGCACGCACCATTCAGGAGACGATGTTTGTCTCTCGCTGCGCGCCTCTGCCGCATTTCCGCCGACTTGCCGATGTGTGCTGCGGCATGGGACGACACGCCCGGGCACTTTCCAGCTGGGGTTATTCGGTCATCGGCATCGATCGTGACGCAGATATCATTTCGAAGGCACGCGAACTAGCCGGAGGCCCGAATTACGTGGTCGCCGATATTCGCGAATACCGGCCGGAGCCCGGCGCGTTCGACGTGGCGATTGTCATGTCTCAGAGCTTTGGTTATTTCGACGAGAAAACAAATCGCAGTGTGCTCGGTCGACTGGCAGCGAGTGTGCGCGAAGGCGGTCGCATCATTCTCGATTTGTGGAACCAGGAATTTTTCGCCGCTCATCAGGGTAAGCGTGAGCTCGAGACCCCGGGCGGAGTGGTTCGAGAGAGCAAACGTCTTAATGGTGATCGGCTCTTCGTGGACCTGGAATACCCAGACGGCGGCCGCGAACAATTCGAATGGCAATTGTTTTCGCCGGCGCAAATGACGGAATTGGCGCAGTCAGTCGGATTGGGCCTGTTGCTTTCGTGCACGGACTTCGACATGACGACTCCCCCTTCTCCCGCCAAGCCCCGGATCCAATTCCTTCTCGAGAGAAATTCTTAAATCGACAGGATTTGCCCGATTTTCACGAGACCCAAATCCTTTGAATCCTGTCAATCCTGTCTAAACAGTTCCTGTAACTCGGCGTAGGACGCAGCGTTTGCCAGTTCGTCAAAACTTCCCTTTTCAATCAACTCTTTGGCCGAGCGAATAAATCCGCCCCAGGCCGCGCGCGCGAGCGCCCCGCCAACACTGACTCGTCGCGCGCCTAACGAAGCCGCGTCTTTCATGGTCAAGCCGACCGCGCCACCGATGAGGATGTTCGACGGTTTCGGTGCGACCGCGGCCACGATCGCTTTGATGTCGTCGCGTTCTTTGAAACCGGGCGCGTACAAACAATCGGCGCCGGCTTCCGAATAAGCGACGAGCCGCTTGATCACCTGGTCGATGTTTTCTCGGCCAACCAGAAATCCTTCCGCCCGCCCGACCAGCAACACGCCGCTGTTGCCGATCGCTTCCCGCGCCGCGCGGATGCGCTCAACCGCAAGATCGACATCGTAAATCCGGCTCTCTTTCCGATCGGTTGCGTCTTCAATCGACAACCCGGCCACCCCAGTCGCGACGCAGAGCCTCACGCTCTCCGCGACATCGTCCGGGTCATCGGCATAACCGTTCTCGTAATCTGCGTTTACTGGAATGTCAGTTGCGTCGGCCAATTCCTTGATGTGCGCCAGCATGTCGTCGCGTTTAACAACGCCATCGGGCAATCCGCGGGAGAACGCGAAGCCGGCGGAGGTTGTCGCGATCGCTTTGAATCCAAGGTGTTGCAGATACCGCGCAGTGCCGATGTCCCACGGATTCGGGATCGCAAAACAACCGCTCTCATGGAGCCGGCGAAATTCTCTGCGCTTGTCTTCGATTGATGGCATCGCGCAATATACCCGTCCCCTACCCCGTGAACATGTTTGTCCTGGTCCGTGCAGTTGTTTACGCAACGCTTTTTATCGGCTTCCTGCTCGTTTATCTGCCCGCTCGATTCCTGGCTTGGTCGGGAATTGTTCGACCCGAAGTCATAGGCGGACAGCAGATCGCTGGAATGATTATCGTGACGATCGGCGGGGCGATCGCGCTTTGGTGTGTTTTCGCTTTCGTGTTTATCGGTAAAGGCACGCCCGCGCCGTTCGATCCACCGAGAAAACTCGTGATCCGTGGACCGTACCGTTTCGTGCGAAATCCGATGTACATCGGCGCCGGAATCGCCCTCGCCGGCGCGGCGCTTTTTTACGGGTCGATGTCGATCTTGATTTATGCGGTCGCGTTTCTTGTCGCGGTGCATCTGTTCGTTCTCTTGTACGAGGAGCCGACTTTACGGCGAACGTTTGGCGATGATTACAATGAGTATTGCAGCCGAGTGAAACGCTGGCTGCCGAGAAAAGGATGAGTCCGAGCCGGACGGGCAGTTAATTGATTGTTGAGAGGAGCATACAGACAAATGCGCGTCAAATCAGTGTCGCTAATCGCTTTTCTACTGTCGCTCTCATCACTGACGTCGCTGGTTGCTGAATCGACGAAGACGGGCGCGTCGCTCTCTTCGCTTCTTGCGAGTTACAATTTCCGGAGCGTTCACGTGGAAAAAGCCGGCTCACATTTGTCGCTGCGGGTGAAGATCAATGGCAAACCTACTTCGCTCATAATTGCCACGGCCGCACCGATGAGTGTTCTCGACCGAAATAGCTTACGCAAATTTGGCCTGACCGAGCGGAAAACAACGATTCCACTGAACAGCACGCTCGGCAAGACAAGTGAGTACGTCGGCATGAGCAAAGTGAAGGGCCTCGAATTCGCGAACATTGTTTTGGCCGATTTCGACGCGGGAGTAATAGATGAGAGTGTGCTCAATCGTAGCCTCCCGCCCACTGCTATTCACCTTGATGGCGTGTTCGGATATTCTCAGATGCGGAAACTGGGAGCCGTGCTCGATTGTGGACAACGGAATCTCTACGTTAACCCTAGGGGCCCGAGCCGCGAAGCGAGCGCCAAGCTCGAAAAACTTCTTACTGAGCGCGGCTTCACACGCGTTCCAATGCGGTTCAATGCAGTCGGCCACCCTGAAGTTGATTGTCGCGTTAACGGTCGCGCATCAATAGTGACGGTCGAAACGGCAGCTTTTACGACAATCATCGACAAGCGGCTCGCATCCGAAGCGGGATTGTCGCAGGCACTCGCACCCGTGGATGCTGAAGCCGTTGGCAGGCGTAAAGCGCCCTTCAGTTTTGCGGTCATGAAGGATTTTTCGGTAGGGAATTTCCAGACTCAGGGAACAAAGATATCCGTAACCGACGTTTCCTTTAATGTGCTTGGCATCGATTACCTTTCCTCGGCCGAGGCAATCATCGACAGTGGCAGCATGAACCTGTTTTTGTGCCATCGGAAAAACCCGACGCATTGAAGTTCGGCCGCGGTGAGTTGCGAGAATTTGGACGAAATGCGAAATCGTGTTTGACGGTAGGCGGAACACGGATACGTTTGTGGCCCGCATATAAGCGGTCCTCGCTGCTTCTTGAAATAGCGGGGAGTTCTTCCTGGGCTCCTGGTAAGAGCCGACAGTCTCGCAGTTGAGGCGTTGATACGTTGAGATCGTTGAGGGTCGGATTTTGCCGTGTACCGGAGCGGGAGCAGTTCTTTGACAGTTTGGTTTTGGATTTCCGATGGTGGAATTCCAGAATGAGCAAAGTCAGCGAAAATTGAATTGTGCGTTATTTCGTCAGCTCCGAAGCAATTCGGGGCAAATTTCTTTGAACTAAAACTTTGGCCCGGTCGTCCGCCTCGGCGGATAAACTGGGCAAAAGATTGAAAAGATCGGACGAACCTGTGTCGGCTTACGAGCCGAGACAGATTATCGAATGGTCAGATTTTGTCGGCCCCGTAGCGGGGTGCGACACAAACTTTGAGGTTTAAAAGCCTCACCGTTTTTTACGGAGAGTTTGATTCTGGCTCAGAACGAACGCTGGCGGCGTGGATAAGACATGCAAGTCGAGCGAGATCTCTTTCTGTAGCAATACAGGAAGAAGTCTAGCGGCGAACGGGTGCGTAACACGTGGGCAATCTGTCTTTAAGCGGGGGATAGCTCGGCGAAAGCCGAATTAATACCGCATGTGATGAGGGAAGACATCTTTCCGAAATCAAAGGTGGCGCAAGCTACCGCTTTTAGAGGGGCCCGCGGCCTATCAGCTTGTTGGTGAGGTAACGGCTCACCAAGGCTATGACGGGTAGCTGGTCTGAGAGGACGACCAGTCACACTGGGACTGAGACACGGCCCAGACACCTACGGGTGGCAGCAGTCGAGAATTTTTGACAATGGGGGAAACCCTGATCGAGCGACGCCGCGTGGAGGATGAAGGTCTTCGGGTTGTAAACTCCTGTCATTTGAGAACAAACTGGACGCAGTAACTACGCGTCCGTTGATAGTATCAGAAGAGGAAGGGACGGCTAACTCTGTGCCAGCAGCCGCGGTAATACAGAGGTCCCAAGCGTTGTTCGGATTCATTGGGCGTAAAGGGTGTGTAGGTGGCGCCGTAAGTGGGGTGTGAAATTTCGGAGCT
>DASYVQ010000094.1:0-28098 GCA_035936875.1 Chthoniobacterales bacterium | reverse complement strand
GAGACGGAGTGAACATTGAGACTGTTAAGCTGAATCGCCTTGTTTTCCTGGTGGGTCCGCGGTTCACCATCCGCCCCAAGGAGCGGTTCAGCATCTTCGGCCAGGCATCGTTCGGCGGTGCGTATGAGAGCACCGATATGGAGATCAGAGGCCCGCTCCAATTCAGAGCAGTTAGCGACACGTCGGACTCCGGATGGGCGTTCGATGTCAGCGCCGGCGCAGACTGGCGGTTAACGAATAATTTATCGTGGCGAATTATCCAAGCCGGTTATCTGGGAATGAATTTTTCTTCGTCTTCCAATAACGATTGGCAGGACAACTGGCGCATTTCCAGCGGCGTTGTCTGGAGCTTCGGCGAAAAAAAAGGACGGGCGTTTAGCACAAAGTGAGTTAGCGGTCAGTAGGGCGGACTCCTGCGGCCCTGATTCGTCGCCGCGGCTCAAATAATTGGCGCGCTCTGCCCCCGAGCGTCTGAGACAGAAGTAACGTCTCGGAGATTCCTGTATTCCTCGTTTCATGATCTCGCGTCCCCGCTCGATCACCGCTACCCGAGCGGCTTTACCGTGCATGTCGCGGCATCCCTGCTCGCTCCATTCCTGATTCGAAACTAAAACGAAGCTTCAACTCCGAAAATGTTCGCGAGCAAGACACCCCATGTTCAACATTGAAGAATCAAGACGCAGAAAACAGTAGCTGAGTCGCACTTAGCACGTCGGCTCGGCTTGTTCGACACGACGATGATCGTGATGGGCGGGATCATCGGCTCTGGCATTTTCATCAACCCATACGTGGTCGCGCAGCAAGTCCCTTCGACCGTTTTGATTCTCGGCGCGTGGGCGGCCGGCGGTTTGATTGCGCTGGCCGGCGCTTTCATTTACGCCGAGCTCTCATCGCAAAGCTCAGTCAGCGGTGGGCAATACGTTTATTTGCGCGACGCGTTTCACCCATCGTTGGCATTCATTTATGGCTGGGCGCTGCTGCTGGTGATCCAGAGCGGCGGAATGGCCGCGGTCGCGGTGACGTTTGCAAAATACATCTGCGCAATAGGCGGCGGACAGACCAGCGACAACGCCGCCGCATGGCTGGCCGCAATCGCACTCATACTCCTGACGATTATCAATTGCTTTGGCGTGCGCGCCGGCAGCACGACTCAAAACCTGTTCATGATTTTAAAGCTGATTGCGATTGCGGCACTCGTCGTCTTCGGGCTGACTCTCAGGGGCGCGCCGCAAGCTCAGGAAATTGCAGGGTCGACGTCGCTAAGTTCGTTTGGTGCGGCTCTGATTCCGGTAGTATTTGCGTATGGCGGCTGGCAGACGGCATGTTTCCTGGCTGGAGAAGTGCGCGAACCGCGCAAGAATTTGCCGCGCGGATTATTGCTCGGCGTGCTCGGCGTAATTCTGGTTTATCTCTCAGTGAATTTTGTCTGCGTGCACTCGTTAGGCCCACAAGGATTAGCACAGACGAGAACTCCAGCGTCGGCAGTGATGCGTCTGGCACTGGGAGAAAACGGCGCGCGAATCATTGCCGTTGGAATTGCGGTTTCGACTTTGGGATTCCTTAGTCAAAGCATGCTCACGGCCCCGCGAGTTTACTTTGCCATGGCCGAAGACGGTTTGTTCTTCGGAAGTTTGGCAAGGCTGAATCGCGCGCGCGTACCGGCGTTTGCTATTGCTTTGCAAGGCGCGGTAGCAATCATCGTCACCTTCTCAGGCCGGTACGAGCAGATTCTCAACTACGTCATCTCGGTGGACGTGATTTTCTTTGCATTGACGGCTGCGACCGTCTTCATATTTCGACGTCGCCGCAAGACCGACTCTCTTCTGCTAAATGCCAGTCCAACGCCGGTGCGGCTCGCACCTCGGACCTTCCGCGTGCCGGGTCACCCGTTCACGACGTTGTTCTTCATCGCCGCTTGCGGCGCAATTGTCGTAAGCACGGTGCGTTATTATCCGCACAACAGTTTGATCGGGCTCGGCATCATGCTGACCGGTTTGCCAGTGTATCTTTTTTGGCGAATTCGAAGCACTGGCAATCGATGATGAACACACAGTCAGCCTTTATGCATTGGGCAAAGACCCGCCCAAAGCTCAAATACGATCTAGCGTTAAGCGGTATTCTCAATCTGCCGTTCGCCGAGCTGGACGTGAAGCTGGAGGACCTGGAGTTACACGGTGACAACGCCTACGGCTATCGGCCGTTGGTCGATGCGCTGGCGACACATTGCAAAATTTCTCCGGAATACGTCGTAACAATTTCCGGCGGCACATCGATGGCGAACCATCTGGCTATGGCAGCAGTGCTGGAACATGGCGATGAAATCTTGGTCGAGCAGCCGACTTACGAGCCGATCCTCGCCGTCGCAGACTATCTCGGCATAACAATCAAGCGTTTCCCCAGAAAATTTGAAAACGGTTACAAGATCGACATCGACGATGTCGCGAAGCAAACCACGCCGCGGACGCGCTTGATCGCGCTGACCAACCTCCACAATCCAAGCAGTGTAATCGTTGACGAAGCGACGTTGCAACAGATCGGCGAGCTGGCACGAAACGCCGGAGCGCGCGTCTTAGTGGACGAAGTTTATCTGGAAGCGATGTTCGCGAATGCGCTGCGCTCTTCTGTTCATCTCGGTCCGGAGTTCATCGCGACGAGCAGCTTAACGAAAGGGTACGGGCTGAGCGGACTGCGTTGCGGGTGGATTCTGGCCGAGCCCAAACTGGCCGAGCAAATGCGGCGCCTCGATGACATCTTCGGCGCGACTCCGCCGCATGCGATGGAACGACTGAGCGTTGTGGCGCTGGCAAGATTGGAAAAGATCGCAGCTCGCGCGAAAACAATTTTAGAAACCAACCGCGCGACACTAGGCCAATTCTTGGATGCACGCGATGATGTTGACGTTGTGCGCACCGGTTTCGGCACAACTTCCTTTCCGCGATTGCACAACAGCGATGTCGAAAAACTGTGCGAGTTGCTCGTTCAAAAATACAATACCGCCGTTGTGCCCGGCCATCTCTTTGAATCGCCGCAACACATCCGCATCGGACTATGTTGCCAGCCGGAAATGTTCGAGGCCGGGATCGAACGATTGGGCAAGGCGCTCGATGAGTTGCGTGCCTAGTCTCGATTCAAACGCGGGCCGCGCATTTCGTCATGACGGCTTCTGCACCGGTCCCGACTGTTTCTTTTTCTTGGCAAGTAACCCGGTGACCGCCGCTTCCAGGTCATCGATCCCAACTGGCTTTCTGAGATAAGCGTCGCCGCAGACGGCCAGCGCTTGTTGCTGCTGCGCATCGTCAGCATAAGCCGAATAGTAAAGGACCGGGACGTCTGGCTGTACGCCGCGCAACTTCTGGCACAATTCCACGCCGGTGCCATCGGTGAGCCGAACATCCAGGATGAACAAATCGAACTGAATCTCCTGGGCCAACTGCATCGCTTCGGCCACAGTCCCGGCTGTCATTACGCCGTACTGAGCGTCTCCGAGCACGGCGGCCATCAGAAGTCTCGTGTCCTGGTTGTCATCCACGTGAAGTATTCGCGCTCTAGTTCTGGTGTAGGTCATCGGCTTGTAATCCTCCTAAACCTGTTCAATTAAAAATCCAGCGCGGAATGCGGTGCTACCGCTGATCATGGTGGCCGTTACAAGAAATCGACTCGCCGTTAGATCACGAGACTAGAACTTGTATATGATCGCGAAGCTGGCGTTGTGCTCCTTCAGACTGGCCGAGTTATGACTGGAGAAGTCTACGGACGGAGTGCCGGGCGCTTGGAAGTCGACATCTCCCAGATCGGTATATTGATACTGGGCCCGGACACTCCAGTGATCGGTGATCGCATATTGCAGACCGCCGCCGACCATCCAGCCAACGCGAGTATCGGTAACCTCGCCGGCCGTGCGGTAGGGCAGGCCCTGAGGGTCGCGAACAGTACTGTGAAGTCTCTGCTCGAAGTCCAGATCGCCAACGGCCAGACCGCCTGTTACATAAGGAAGCCATCTTCCCAACGCATAGCCAAACCGCGGGGCGACCGTGAACAAATAGTGCGTCCTAAAAGCTGTCTGGATACTCTTGGGCTCGCCTAAATGTACAAAATTGTCGAAAGTTCCCGAGTCCTCTGAGTTGCGCAGCCAAAGGTAACCGCCATCGGCCTCTATACCGAAGACCCAGCAGTTCCATTGATAATTGTAGCCGAGCAAACCGCCCGCTTCGGCTCCGCTGGTGTCCAAATTATCCGGAGCGTGCCCTTCCATCTTGTTTACATCGCCGGCAAGAATCGGGTTCTCCCAAGCGCCGTTAAGTTCCAGAGTGGTATTAACCGCGGCAAACTTGTATCCCCCAAAACCGCCGACGTAGAAACCGCTCCAATTGAAACACGTCGGCGCAGGTGCTGGAGCGACCTCCTTCATTTCTTTTCCGTAATAAGGAAGCGGTTCGGGCCCGGCGTACGCCAGTGCGTAAAACGCGCACACGACTGTGAGCAGCAACGCAAATTTCTTCACAACGGACGGTTATAAAGATCCAATCTCCTTTGGTCAACGTTCTAAATCGTCATGGATCGAATTCTTTTGTAGGAGAAGCGGTTCGATTCCCATGGGAGGCTGACAGCGTCCCCTACAACCTCTCGCGTCCATGGGGTTTGGTCAGGTCAAGAACCGGCCCGAGCGGAACAATACGGGTGGGATTAATTTCTTCGTGCGTCATGTAGTAGTGGCGCTTGATGTGATCGAAGTTGACCGTGCCGGCAATACCGGGCTGCTGATAAAGATCCATCAAATAGCCCTGCAAGCTCGGATAATCGAGGATGCGGCGAATGTTGCATTTGAAATGGCCGTGATAGACGACGTCGAGCCGAACGAGTGTGCAGAAAAGCCGCCAATCCGCTTCAACCATCCGGCCGTCGAACAAGTAGCGGCGTTTTGCCAAGCGTTCTTCCATTTTATCAAGCGCGTCGAAAAGTTTCTTGCAGGGAATGTCGTAGGGTCGCTGGCGCGTGGCGAAGCCGGCTTTGTAAACGCCGTTGTTGATGTTGTCGTAAATAAAATCGCAAAGCTTCGAGTGTTCCGCTTGGATACCTTTCGGAAAAAGATCGACATCTTTATTTTTCGCGAACTCGTTAAAGACGCTGTTGAACACGGGGCAAATGTCGTCTTCGCAATTGTTGACGATTTTTTTCGTTTCCTTGTCCCAAAGCACGGGGACGGTAACGCGGCCGTCGAACCTGGGATCGGTCGCCGCGTAAGCTTCGCTTAAATAATGGAATCGGTTAATTGGATCGGTCGACTCGAACGATGCGGCCGGCGGCCATTTGCTCGATGGATCGCGAAAAGCCCAGCCCTTCCCATCGCGAATAGGATCGACAATCGTCAGGCCAATCGCGTCTTCGAGTCCCTTTAGCTTTCGAAAAATGACGGTGCGGCTCGCCCACGGGCACGCGAGCGAGACGTAAAGATGATAACGGCCCGCCGCGGCCGGATAAGATGTCGATCCATCATTCGAAATCCATTCACGAAACGCGTCTTCCTGGCGTTGAAACTCGCCGGATTCAGTTTGTTCGGATGGTAAGTGTGAGGACACGAGAAGAAATTACAAAGTAGAAAGGATAAAGTAGAAATCCAGAGGGTCCCGCCTTCGCCACGACTATGGCGTGGCAGGCATAGGCCAGAGGTCAGGACTCGGAGATCAGGAGCACGGCAGTGCCGTTGAGTTTGCCGGAGCGGAATTTCTCGAGCGCAGTATTGGCTTCTTCCAGAGGAAACGTTTCGGTTTTGGTTTTCACCGGAACGCGCGGTGCGATCTCGAGAAATTCTTCACCGTCGCGGCGTGTCAGATTCGCCACCGAACAAATCACGCGTTCGTTCCAAAGATCGACATACCGGAACGAAGGGATGTCGCTCATGTGAATCCCGCCGCAAACGACAATGCCGCCTTTGGCGAGCGCACGCAGCGCGGCCGGCACGAGTGCGCCCACGGGCGCGAAGATGATCGCAGCGTCCAGTTTTTCCGGCGGCAATTCGTCGGAGCCGCCCGCCCATTTCGCGCCGAGTTTTCGCGCTGATTCCTGACCGGCTTTGTCCCCCGGCCGCGTGAACGCGAAAATTTCGCGTCCCTCATAAATTGCGATCTGCCCGATCAAATGAGCAGCGTTGCCAAAACCATAAATTCCAATGCGATGCGCCTCACCGGTTTTACGATACGAGCGATAGCCGAGCATTCCGGCGCAAAGCAGCGGCGCAACATCGACATCGTTATATTCGGCAGGCAAACGAAAACAAAATCGTGCGTCGGCAACGGTGAACTCGGCGTAACCGCCGTCGATGTTGTAGCCGGTGAAGCGGGCGTTGTCGCAAAGATTCTCGCGGTTAGATCGACAATAAGCGCATTCGCCATCCGTCCAGCCCAGCCACGGAATCCCGACGCGGTCACCGACAGAAAAATCTTTGACGCCCTCGCCAGTTTGCTCGACGCGCCCGACAATTTGATGTCCCAGAATCAGCGGCAACTTCGGGTCGGGCAGCTCGCCATCGACAATGTGCAAATCGGTCCGGCAAACGGCGCAGGTGTTAACCCGGACAAGCAATTGGCCTGCCTCCGGCTGTGGTTTCGGCACGTCACGGAGCACGAGCGGTTTTCCCGTTTTCTCCAGAACCATCGCGCGCATGTCGATCTAATTACGTGGACGTGAATCGCATACAACCAGAAGCAGTTGGTCTTACGATTGCAAGTTAATGCCGAATGCCGCAATGTCCGGTTAGCTCGACATAATTCTCAATTCCCACGTCCAATGACTAATCTTCCTAACGATGAAGGACTGCACGTTGTTCGACGGGACGAACCAGGACCTCGTCTTCTATACTCGGCGGTTTCGAAAGCTGAAGGGCAGACGCGCGAGACAGAAACACCGGAGCCGGAGAGACCGGAACGATTCACCTTTTTTACATTAGGCCGCGTTAGCGTGATTGTTGGAATTGTATTGTTCATCGGGTCCCTCTTTGCATCCCGCTATCTTATTCAACAGCTCCACCGGGAGGCCGGGGTTCCGGAAGCGGCCACCCCATCGGTTGCAACTTCAATCGCACCGACGTCCGCCCCCAGCGCGCCGAAGGCTTTCGTGCCGATTACGCCGGACATGTTGCATGTCACTTCGATCTCGCTCGGCGATGTTCATCTTAGCGTCGTGAATGGCAAGCAACTGGCCGAGGGCGATTGGCTGCCGGTGACGACGCCCGATGGCTTTATCCAGGTGCGCGTGGCAAAGATCGAAGACGGCGTCGTGCACTTTGAGCACGATAGGAATACTATCGATGCGAAACTGGTAGCACGTTCGAGCGTAAGGAAATCTCCTTAACGCAGACGCCGAGCGAAACCAGGGATTGAATACCAAGGCAGTCGCTTATTGTGCAGCCAGGGGCGCCGGTTGCGGCTGCCCGGCGCCAGCTTCGCCCGGAGGCGCGGTTTCGCCTTCGTGATGGGTGTGCGCGCTGCGTAGAAACGGAACGCGATCGAGTACGTGTTCCTGGAACCATTCGAGCCAGAGATAAATTACCGGTGTCACGAACAGCGTGATCATTTGCGAAAAAATCAGGCCGCCAACAATCACCAGTCCGAGCGGACGTCGCGAGGAAGCATCTTGTCCGAAACCCAGGGCGAGCGGCACCGCGCCCATGAGCGCGGCCAGCGTTGTCATCATGATTGGACGGAACCGCTCGATGCTGGCTTCATGAATTGCCGAGCGAAGGTCCCAACCCTCGTCGATTCGCTGCAAAGCAAAATCGACCACCATGATCCCGTTCTTCTTTACGATGCCGAGCAAAAGAAACAGGCCGATCACGCTGTAGAGCGACAATGTCGATCCAAAAATCCAAAGCGTGAACAAGCCGCCGACTACCGCGGGCACGATCGCCGGAAACAAAACCGTGATCGGATGCACGTAGCTTTCGTAAAGAATTCCGAGGATCACGTACATCACAAAAATGGCCGCGATCAAAAGCAGCGGCAGCGCTTTGAAAAGTTGGCGGAAGACAAGCGCCTCTCCCTGAAAGGTCGCTTGAATGCTCGGATACTGGCCATGCACTTGCGCAAACGAATCCTCGATGAATTTGGTCGCATCACCGATTGCAACATCCGGCAGCAAATTAAAATTAATCGTGACGCTGGTGAACTGATTGAAGTGGTTCACGGCTTGGGGACCGACGACCTGATTTGTCGATGTTACGGCGCGCAACGGAACAAGATCGGCGCCCGTTCCGGTCGTGGTGGCAATGCTGTTGCCCGGCGCGCCGCCTTGGCTAATCGTACTGCCGCTGTTGCTGCGCACGTACAAATTGTCGAGATCTCTCGGCTGCGCGCGCTCGTTGTCTTTCACTTCGAGGATGACCTGATATTGATCGTCCGGCTGTTTGATCAAATAGACGTAGTTCTGCGAGTAGGCGTTTTTCAACAAGCTCTGGATCGCGGAAGTCGAAACGCCGTAAGTGGCGGCGCGTTCGCGATCGATGTTAATCGAAAGGTTCGGCGTGTTGTTGTAATAATCGGAACGAAGTGACGCGAATCCTTTGAAACCGCGCAGGCTCGTCATCAACTGATTCGCCGCCGCATAGACGTCTTGCGGAACGATCCCACTGATCGTGTAAGCGTACTGGCCCTGCGTCTGGTTCGTTGCGCCGACGTTGATTTGCAGCACCGGACTCGGCGATATCACCGCGGTCAGGCCAGGAATTGTATTGGTCGACTTTTGTAAACGCAAAAGACACTGCTCGATCGGATCACGCTGCTCGCGTGGCTTAAAAATACAAAAGACTATCCCTTGCGAAGATGAACTGCGCGATCCAGAGCCGGCGAGCGTGAAAAACTGGGCGACACTCGTCTCCGCCTGAACTTTCTGATTCACCTGTCGCTGGAAAGCGCGCATTTGGTCGGGCGACGAACCTTCCTGGGCAATGAAAACGCCGCGGGCAAAACCGCTGTCTCCGGGCGGAAGCAGCGTGAACGGCAAATGAGTGAAGAAAAACCAGAGACCGAGAATGCAAGCGAGCAGGATCGGAATGGTGAGCCAGGCGCGGTCGAGAAATCTATCAAGGGCGCGACTGTAGGCGCCGATGACGCGTTGAATGAAATCGCTAGTCCACTTTTCCATGCGTGTGCGTTTATGGCCGGCTTTGCGTTCACCGAGAATGCGCGCGCACATCAACGGCGTCAGAGTCAGCGAGACAAGACCGGAAGCGAGAATTGCCACGATGATGGTGATGGAAAATTCCTGGAAGATGCGGCCGAGTAATCCTGGCAAGAACACCAACGGGATGAAAACAGCGGCAAGCGAAAGCGTCATCGATAAGATCGTGAACGAAATTTCGCCGGCGGTGTTGTAAGCCGCTTTCAGAATCGATTCGCCATGCTCGGCCCGACGGATCACGTTTTCCAAAAAGACAATTGCGTCGTCCACCAGGAACCCGATGGCGAGAGTCAGCGCCATCAAGGTCAAATTGTTGATCGAAAATCCGAGCATGCTCATCACCGCGAACGTGAGCAGCAACGAAAGCGGTAGCGCGACCGCGGGAATGAGCGTGTCGGTGGCGCGACCGAGAAAAACGTAAATCACCATCACCACCAGCACGAAGGCGATTACGAGCGTCGCGCGAACATCGTGGACAGAATTCACGATCGTCTGCGATCGATCGAACACTGGCGTGAACGTGATCGATCCCGGCAAACTCGCGCGCAGCTCGGGGAAAAGCGCCTTGACTGAATTCGCAACTTCGACCGCGTTCGCGCCCGCCTGCCGCGAAACCGCCAGCGCGACGATTGAGCCCGGCGGATTAAATCCGCGCATCCAAAAGAAGCGCGACGTGCGCTCGTCCTGCACACCTTGTTTAACTTCGGCGATGTCCCGCAAATAAACCGGCGAACGGTCCTTGTTCCGCGCGACGATCAGATTTCGATAACCTTCGGCCTTATCGATCTGGCCATTCGGTTGCAGAACAAACGTGCGATGCGGGCCGTCGAATTGTCCGGCGCCGGAGTAAACCGTTCCCGCTTTGATCGCGTTCGCGACATCGTCCATCGTTAATCCGCGCGACGCCAACGCCGCCGGGTCGGCTTTGATCCGGATCGCGCCTTGCACGCCGTAGATGTTCACCTGCGAGACACCGGGAAGAATGGCAATTCGTTGTGCCACCGCTGTGGACGCGTACTTATATAGATCACCGTCCGTCAGCGTATCCGACATCAGACCGAGCAGATAAACCGCCTGATCGTTCGGGTTCGTTTTGCTGAACGTCGGCGGACTCGGCAAATCGATTGGCAATTTGCCGGTCGCACGCTGGATCGCGGCCTGCACATCGGTCGCCGCGTCGGTGATGCTTTTGCTCAGAACAAACTGGAGAGTCAACGAGGTGTTGCTCTGCGTGCTTTGGCTGGTGATGATGTCGAGCCCGGGGATTTGGAGGAATTGTTTCTCGAGCGGCGTAGCGATGTTGTTCGCCATCGTCACCGGATCCGCGCCGGGATAAGAACAGGTGACTTGAATAATGGGATAATCGACCGCCGGCAGATCGTTTACCGCCAGTTTGTTGTAAGTCACGATTCCCGCGACGATGACTGACAACGTCAAGAGCACGGTCATCACCGGCCGCCGGATGAACGGACCGGAAAGTCCAGTACCTTTGACCGGAACTAATTTGGCTTCTTTGGATGTCGATCTTGCATGATGTCGATCTTGTCCCGCGCCTGCGGGATGTTCGCCATCCGACGCGCCGTCGTGTTCATCTGAGGGCTCCATACAGAATCGGAATTACAGCGGGCTCTTTGCTGCGGCGCTTTGGCCACCCGGAGGAGTTGCAGCGTCGTACGGTTTGGGATCGACCTTTGACCCCGGAGCAAGTGCGAGTTGTCCAGTCACGACGACTGTTTCGTCGGGCTGAATACCGCTTTCCACGACGATGAGATCGCCGTCTTGCCGCTGTCCGGGCTTTACTGGTCGAAGATCGACCGTGTTGTCCGGCCTCAACACGAATATGAACGGCCCACTTTGGCTAATCTGCACCGCTTGCGATGGAACCAGCCGCGCATTTTTGATGGTGTCGAGAATGAAACGAACCCGCACAAATTCCGACGGCCAAAGCGCGTGGTCCGGATTTGGCGTCACCCCGCGCGCTTTCACGGTTCCCGAACCAGGCTGGACCGCGTTGTCGATGAAATATAAATCGCCGAGACGCGGCGGAATTTTGTCATCCGGCGAATTTGTCTGCACTTTCACGTTCGGTCCGCCGAGGTATTTCCTCACTAACGCCAAATCGGTTTCGGCAACCGTGAAGTCGGTGTAAATCGGATCGAGTCCCTGAATCGTAAGCAACACGGCGCCGCTGCCCGTGTTGCCCGAGACTATGTTGCCCACATCGACAAGTCGCAGTCCGGCGCGGCCATTGATCGGCGATTTTATGTAGCAAAAATCCACATTCACCTGAGCAGCAGCAGCCGCCGCCTCGGATTTGCGTGCGTTTGCCTGAGCGGTGTCGAAGTCCTGCGGCGAGGTGACATTTTTCGCGCGCAGGTCCGTCTGCCGCTTCAGCGTCAGCTGGTCTAACGCGGCTTGCGCTTGCGCTTGCTCGAGAGCGGCTTGATACGGTCGCGGATCAATTGTGAAAAGCAGATCCCCTTTTTTTACATCGGCCCCATCTTGAAAATGGCGCGCAATAATTTGTCCGCTGACTTGCGCCTGGACTTGCACGGTTTCATACGCGGCGCAGGTGCCGATTTCGTCGAGATAAAGCGGTACATCTTTGCTGATCACTTTCGCCACCAGGACCGGCCGAATCGGCGGCTGCGTCGTTTTCGCAGTCTCCACTCCGCGCTGTAACGTGCGCGCCACCGCGAAGGCCGCGAGAATGACGAACAGGAAAATACCCCAGCGCGGAATGCGCTGCCTGGCTCGGGGACCTGTTTTCACTCGTCTCGTCTCCTGAACTTCGGTAGTTGCTCCATTTCCTGATTCTAATCGAATGCCCATCTCAGTTTTGGCCATTCTTTCCGACTCGAAGCCTGGCGGCGTGTTTTCCGTTCCCATTCCCCTTCTCCGCTTTTTGTCGGATCCGATCTAACACGCGGATGCAAGTGCGCAGTTCGGACGCTGAAATATCGTCGAGCAATTCGTGACGCAGCTTAAATGCGGCCGCGTTAATTTGCGCGATGACACGTTGCGCGCGCCGCGCCAGGTGGACTGTCTTGCAGCGGCGATCGTGCGACGCATTTTTTCGCGCCACCCAACGGTCGCCTTCCAGCCGATGCAACAGCGTTACCAAAGTTGGTTCTTCAATGCCGAGATGCGCAGCAATCTCGGCCTGGGTCAATGGACCGGGCGCGACAGACAAATGAAGCAGGGTGCGCCACTTGGCCTGACTCAAACCCATCGGTTTGAGTCGCTCGTCCAACTTCAGCCGCCAGGCGCGGGCGGTGCCGTGCAAGAGCGGACCGAATACATCGACATCCCTGTTCAAAGCAAATTAGTTAGCATGCTAACTAATCTCGAACTGAGAGCAGTGTCAATGCCATCGCCTCACTCGATCTTGAGCAGAAGAATTGTTTCCTTGCGATAATCGGTCAGGGGCGGAAGCGCGCGATGCGGCCGGCGCGGCAACCACCGGTTACTTTGCACAACTTCATCTTCCCTTTGTGGACGCACCAGTAAATAGACGGCGTCGAGCGGCAGATCGCTGACTTCACTCGCGTAAACCAAATTGGAATGCACGTAGAAAAAAATCGGCTGATAATTTGGATCGAGGGCGTAAAGCGGTTCGGAGCGCGGCACCGTTGCGTCGATTTGTGCGGCGAGCCGTCTCACGCGTTGCCGTTTTTGCATTTTCGGAACAATCGCCGCGGCATACGTCCAGATTCCGATGCAGGCGAGAATCGCAATCGTGACGACCGTGCGCTGCCGCGCTTTGAGTGAAAACGTTTTACCGCTAAGCCAGCGCGGCCAGGAGAGGTTATCCGCGCACAAAGTCATCGCGAGCAACCAACAACCCGGCACGAGCGCTGGCATCGCATAACGCGGGATCGATCCCGGCACCAACAGAACAAGCACAAACGGCACGCCCGCGCCCCAGACAAGCGCACGCGCGAATTGTCGATCTTTCTCAGAGAAAATGTCGAACCGGATGAGCGGCAAAAGAATTGTCCAGGGCAGAAGATAAAGGAGTCCCTGCGGAATGTTCCGGACCCAACGCAGAAATTGGAAATCGGACCCTTTGAGCCGCCCGGTGAACTGGTTCGACCACTTCGTCGTTGCCAGCGCACTTCCCGCTGTGTGAGCAAACGGGATCGCCCAAGCCGCGAAAATTCCGACCATGATCAAAAGCCCGACAAAATGCGCGGGGTGAAAAAGTATTCGCCAGCTTCGAGCCTTCCAAAGCACCGCGAGCACGACGCCGTAAAAGAACAGAAGATGGACCGGCCCCTTGGCGAGCAGCCCAAGGCCGAGAAAGATGCACGCCGGGATCCAAATGAGCCACGCGGATTTCTTTTGCTCCCAAAAGCTCAGCCAAAAGATGATCGCAAGTCCAAAAAGCGAAGTGTAAAGCCCTTCGATCTCGATTAAGCGGCCTTTTTCAATAATCCCGATGTTCGTCAGCCAGATAATCGCGGCGATTGTCGATCCTCGCGGCCCGAGGCTGGCGCGCGCGACCGTCATAAATGCGATCGCAACCGCCAGCACGGAAATCGCCGATGGTAAGCGCGCAGTCCATTCATTGCGCGTTCCGAAAATCTTAAACGACGCCGCCACCAGCCAGTTAATCAGCGGTGGTTTACGAAAGTAGGCTTCGCCGCCGACCTGTGGCACCAGATAGTTGCCCGATTCGAGCATTGCGATTCCGGGCAAAATTCTCCGGCCTTCTTCACCTTTGATTGCGAGCGAACCGAGCGCCGGCAAATAAACCGCCGCCCAGAGCAAGATGACGATCAGCAGACTGTTCGTTCGCGAGATCATTGAGCGTTCAATGTTGAACGGTGAACGTAATGCGTTCAACCCCACCTTGACGACTTTCGTTTACGAAGGTAAATTCAGCGTCTAGTCCGCGCTGATTGGAGTGGGAAGCAATGTCCCACTCCTTTTGGTCTGCGGACTGGATGTTTTATGAACACGGAATTCATTGCCATGCTCGATTACCTGGAGCGGGAGCGCGGGATCAAACGCGAAATCCTGCTCGAGGCGGTCTCGAACGCGCTGCTTTCCGCGTCCAAGAAGAGTGTCGGCGCCGCGCGCGATCTTCGTATCGACATCGATCCGAAAACCGGCGACATCCGCGCGCTTGCTAACCTCGTTGTGGTCGATCATGTCGGTAATCCCCAGGACGAGATCGATCTCACTAAAGCGCGCCGAATCAAGCCCGACGCGAAAGTCGGCGACATTGTGGAAATGGAAGTCACACCGCGAAATTTTGGCCGCATCGCCGCGCAAACTGCCAAACAGGCAATGATGCAGCGCATCCGGCAGGTCGAGAAGGAAATGATTTACGAGGAGTTCAAAGACCGCGCCGGTGAAATTGTCAGCGGCACGGTGCGGCGCTTCGACCGCTCGGATGTAATTCTCGATCTTGGCAAATTCGAAGCGGTGATGCCGCAGCGCGAACGCGTTGTCGTGGAAGACTATAATGTCGGCGACCGCTTGCGCGCCTATGTCGTCGCGGTCGAGAACGGACTTCGCGGACCGGAGATCATCGTCTCGCGCAGCCACCCGAATTTTGTACGCCGCCTTTTTGAATTGGAAGTAAGCGAGATCGCGGACGGCACGGTCGAAATCCGCGGGATCGCGCGCGAAGCCGGTTATCGCACCAAGATCGCCGTCTGGAGCGCGAACAACAAGGTGGATCCGGTCGGCGCCTGCGTCGGAATGCGCGGGTCGCGTGTCAAAAATATCGTGCGCGAGTTAAACAACGAAAAAGTGGACATCATTCGCTGGAGCTCGGACCCGAAGGAATTTGTTCTCGAAGCCCTCAAGCCGGCCAAAGTGAAAAATCTCGTTTTCGATCTCGAAAAGAAAAGCGCGCAGATTTCCGTGGATGAAGATCAACTTTCGCTCGCAATCGGAAAGAAAGGGCAGAACGCGCGTCTGACCTCGCGCCTGACCGGTTGGGAAATTAACATCGACAGGGACACTTCGGCCACGACCGCAGTGGAACAGAAAGTCGCGCAAGCAGCGCAAACGCTCGCGGGAGCGCTGCCCATCACCGAGGAACAAGCGGTAACGCTGGTCAAATCAGGCTTTACCAACCTTGAAGGATTGCGCGACGCTGACGTGAAAGATTTTGTGGATATCCTGGGCGTGGAGGAAACTAAAGCGCAGGAAATTCACGATGCGGTCCATCGACAAGATAAAGCGCAAACAGCTGGCTCCGCTTAAAATGCTCGGGCCATGAGCGAATTTAAAAAGAGAAATGGCAACACGCACGACCACAAAAACGAAGCCGCACAAAGCCGCTCCTGCAAAGAAGAAGGTCAAAGCCGCCGTTTCTCACAAACCCGCGGCGAAAGCCAAGCCCGCTAAGGCCGCTGCGCCGGCGAAACCGGCGCGTGTTTCACACGCCGCGCCGCCGGCTAAGCCGCACGCGCGTCACGCACCAGAAAAAGTCGCGCCGCCGCCCGCTCCAGCGCGCCGTGCTTCGGTCGAAAGCGTCTCTTTGATCGATAAAGAGAAACCGCAACCAAAAGGCGATCATCAGGAAAAAGTTAAACGCACGGTTTTGCCGCCCATCTCGCGCATTCGCGAGTCGCTCAAAACTCCTGCGCCGGCTGTAAAACCGCAGCCGCCCGCTCCAACCAAAGCCGCGAAACCGGCCACCGATGGGATGGTTGCCCCCGCTCCGTCGGAAGCGGAAGCCGAGCCGCAAAACGTCATTCACATCAAGCCGCCGATCATCGTCAAGCAATTGGCGACGGAGCTTGGCTTGAAGCCGCATCAAGTCATCGCCGAGCTGATGAACTTCAACATTTTCGCCAACATCAATCAAACGATTGAGCCCGATATCGCGTCCAAAATTGCCGAGGCGCACGGTTTTGTTCTGGAAAAAGAGCGGCGCGAAAAAGGAGGTGGCGTTCACAAGGTGGAACAGGTTGTGGTCGCGCCGCCGCCGCCAGTCATCGAGAAAGAAGAAGAACTCAAACTGCGCGGCCCGATCATCACTTTCATGGGACACGTCGACCACGGCAAGACTTCGCTGCTTGATGCGATCCGTAAAACACGCGTCGCGGCTGGGGAGGCCGGCGGAATTACGCAACACATCGGCGCCTACAGCGTCGATTACAAGGGTCACAAGATCACATTCATCGACACGCCCGGCCACGCGGCCTTCACTGCCATGCGCGCGCGCGGCGCGAATGTCACCGACATCGTCGTGCTGGTGGTAGCAGCGGACGATGGCTTAATGCCACAAACGATCGAGGCGATCAATCACGCCAAAGCTGCGCCGCACGTTGAGATCATGGTCGCGATTAACAAAGTCGATTTGCCTTCGGCCAACATCGACAAAGCGAAAAAGCAATTGCAGGACCGCGATCTAACGCCGGAAGATTGGGGCGGAAAAACTGTCGTGTGTGAAGTTTCCGCGACCAGGGGCACGGGTATCGATCACTTGCTCGACATGATGACGCTGCAAGCGGAGGTGATGGACCTGAAAGCGTCGCCCACGGCCACGCCGCGCGGCACCGTCATTGAAGCGCAAGTCGACCCCGGCCGCGGCCCGACCGCTACCGTAATTGTGCAAATGGGCACGCTCAAAGTCGGCGAGCCGTTCATCTGCGGCGATTATTGGGGCAAAGTAAAATCGCTCATGGACGATCGCGGCCAGCCTGTCAAGGAAGCGGGGCCGTCCACGCCGGTGAAAGTGCTCGGCTTTACCGGATTGCCGAACGCGGGCGATGAACTTCTCGTCATGGAATCGGAGCGCACTGCAAAAACTTTGAGCGAGGAACGTCTCGACGCGAAACGCACGAATAAATTGACGGTGCCTCAGCGCGCCACCCTTGAAAGCTTACTCGAAGCGGCCGGCGGCAAAAAAGTTCTGCGCATCGTTTTGAAGTGCGACGCGCAAGGATCGGTGGAAGCGCTCACCGGAGCGTTGCAACAAATTGAGAGCAAGAAAGTCGATCTGGAAATTATTCACTCCGCCGTCGGACCAGTGTCCGAATCGGATATTTTGCTGGCGAGCGCATCGAATGCGGTCGTCATCGGGTTCAACGTAAAGGTCGAAAACACGGCGGTCACGGCTGCCAAGAGCGAAGGCGTGCAGATCAAGCTCTACAGCATCATCTACGAGTTGCTCGATCAGATTAAGGACGCGATGGCCGAATTGCTGGACCCGGAACTGCGCGAAACAATCATTGGTCATGCCGAAGTGAAACAGGTTTTCGAATTGAGCCGGGGAATCGTGGCGGGTTGTTTGGTTACCGATGGTCGTATCGCTCGTGTCGGTCGCGCCCGTGTGGTGCGGAAGCGCCAGCCGGTTTATGATGGCGGAATTTCCACCCTTCGCCGCTTTCAGGACGACGTGAAGGAAGTGCGTTCCGGTTTGGAATGCGGTCTTAAGCTCGGCGATTTCAGCGAATACCACGTCGGCGACATCATCGAGTGCTATCAACTCGAAGCCATCGCCCAAAAATTGTGAAGCAACGCATGCGGCCTTCTCTTGGACCAATTCTCTACTCTCACCATGAAACATCGAAAGCTGCGCGTAAACGAGCTCCTGAAACGAGAGCTGAGTGGAATCATCGTCCGTGAAATTGCTTTCGAGGGCGCGCTCGTCAGCGTCAACCATGTCGATGTCACTTCCGATCTGAAGAATGCGCACGTCTTTGTCAGCGTTCTGGGACCGGAGAGCGGAGAAAGTGTGATGGGTAAGCTCGAGGTGCATCGTCCGGCGATGCAATCCGAGCTGGCGCGCCGTGTGACGATGAAATATACGCCGCATCTCCTTTTTCATCTCGATACTTCCATCGAACGCGGCGCTCGCATCATCGAGATCATGGACAAGATCGACATGTCCGCCGGCGAGAACGAGTGAGCGCTGGCAATTCCAAATTTGCGGAAATCGGACGGGCCCTGCGCGAACACAAACTGTTCGCTGTCCTGAGTCACGTTCGTCCCGACGGCGACGCGCTCGGCAGCCAGATCGCCCTCGGCCTCTCACTCAAGAAACTCGGCAAAGATGTCCTCGTTTGGAACGAGGATGGCATGCTCGACAAATATAGCTTTCTTCCCCGCGCCGCTGTTCTCACAAAACCGCCGACCGCGCCGGAAGATGTCGATGTTGCCATCGCGCTAGACACCGCTATTCAAAATCGACTCGGCACCGCTCTCCCGGCCGTTCGCTCGGCCAAAATTTGGATCAACATCGATCATCATCCCAGTAATCCGGCCTACGGCGATCTCGTTTATGTCGATCCAACCTCGCCCGCCACCGGCCAGATTCTGTTTGAGTTGATCGCGAGCGAAGAATTGCCGCTCGATCTCGAGATCGCCGAGAATCTTTATGTCGCGATTTCAACCGACACCGGCTCCTTCCAATATCCCAACACGACCGCGCGCACTTTCGAAATCGCCGCCGAACTCGTTCGCGCCGGTGTCGATGTCGGCCGAGTCAGTCAGCAGCTTTACCAAAACTTCCCGCGCCGGCGCGTGGAACTCTTGCGCGAGTTGCTCGGGACAATGCGCTTCGAAGGGAACGGCCGCGTCGCCAGTTTTAGTCTGACGCTAAAAATGGCGAAAGACCTCGGCGTTCTTCCCGAGGACAACGAAGGCTTGATCGATCATCTGCGCGCCATTCGCGGTGTGGTCGTCGCTGTTTTTTTCGAAGAACTAGCCGACGGCAAAGTGCGTGTGAGCATGCGCTCCAAAACCGAAGATGTCGATGTTTGCGCAATCTGCGAAAAATTTGGCGGAGGCGGACACACTCTTGCCGCTGGCGCGCGCGTGCGCGGCACCCTCGGCGAAGTCGAAAAGAAAGTTCTGGAGGCAATTTGTGACGTCGTCGGCTGTGACTCTTGACGGCGTCCTCCTGGTGGACAAAGCTGAAGGGATGACGTCGCACGACGTCGTCGCTCTGATTCGCCGCAAACTCGCGATCAAGAAAGTCGGTCATTGCGGTACGCTCGACCCAATCGCCACCGGTTTGCTGCTCCTGACCATCGGACGCGGCACAAAAGTCCAGGATTTATTGATGAGCGAAGACAAGGACTACGCCGGCACTTTGACGCTCGGCGCGACCACGAGTACGCAAGATCGACAAGGTGAAATCGTCAATGTTCGGCCGGTGCCTCAGCTGGAGGAAAATGAAATTCGCGCCGCGTTTGAAAAATTTCGCGGCGATTTTTATCAATTGCCGCCGATGGTCTCGGCGAAGAAACACCGCGGTGTCCCGCTCTATAAATTGGCGCGTCAGGGAAAAGTGGTCGAGCGCGAGCCGCGTTTCGTTCACGTTTATCGCTACACGATCGATCGGATCGCACTGCCCGAGATCGATTTCAGCGTCGTTTGCAGTAAAGGGTTTTACGTTCGCACTTATGTGCACGACATCGGCGAAGTGCTTGGCTGCGGCGGGCATCTCAAATCGTTGCGCCGAATCAAGTCCGGCCGGTTCGATGTCGCAAACGCGATCAGCGTGCAGCAAATTAGAAACACGGAGCGCGAAGAAATTGTGAGAAAAATTCTTTCACTTCCTGAAGTCTCGCGCATGCGCGGCGCCTAGGTCTTAGATCGACAATGGAAATTTTGCGATCGATCCCGGAACTCGAACAACTACGCGGTCCGTTATTTCTGGCCATCGGCGTTTTCGATGGCGTCCATCGCGGTCACCAAACCGTGATTTCAACCTCGGCAGCCCATGCGCGTGCCGACAAGGGAACACCCGTCGTAGTCACGTTCGACCCGCATCCGGAGAAAGTATTGCGCCCGAATGACGCGCCCCATTTGCTCACTGCCACGCAACACAAGATCGCGCTGATTCGCAATCTCGATGTCGCTCATCTCCTCATCATCAAATTCGACATGCAGTTCGCCGCGACGCCGCCGGAAGATTTCGTGAAACAGCTTGTCACTCACTCAAAACCGCTTCGCGAAATCTGCGTCGGACATGAGTGGTCGTTCGGAAAGGATTGCCGGGGCAATCTCGATCTGCTCAAAAAACTGGGCGGCCAATTTGATTTCAATGTTGTGGGAATTTCACCAGTAAAAGTCAACGGCGCCGTGGTGAGCAGCACCGCAATCCGACGAGCGATCGAGAGCGGCGATTTCGCAAAGGCCGCGGAAATGCTTGGCCGCGAATATACGATTCTCGGCACGGTTGTGCGCGGCGATAATCTTGGGAAGAAAATTGGTTTCCCGACCGCGAACCTCAGCGCGCACAGCGAGCAATTCCCACCGAACGGCGTTTATCTCGCCAAAGCCTGGGTCGGTGGGACCTTGCATCACGGCGTCGTGAATCTGGGAGTTCGCCCAACCATCGGTAGCGGAAAATCGGAGCGGATCCTGGAAATTCATTTGCTCGATTTTAACCGGGATATTTACGGCGAAGATATCGAAGTCCGCTTCGTGCGATATCTTAGACCGGAAAAGAAATTCGAAAGTATCGAGGCGCTCGTACACCAGATCGATCTCGACGTGCGCAGGGCTCGCGAACTCTCTGCGGCCTGATTACGGACTCAACCGATATTTTGCGACACCGATCTTTTTGATTCCGCGTACATTCCTGGCGGTGCCGTTGAACCACACGTAAAGATTCGCGCTCGGCACCTTCAGTTTATTGGAAAGCTCACGAATGGTTGACCCCTTCTTCCCGGCCGAGTGCAACGCGCGCACAATTTTCTCTTTCAACGCGCCGCGCTGGGTCCGGCCACCGCGTGGTCGCCGGCCTGTGCCCGATACCGTCACGCGCGCCGGTTGCTCCTCGCGCCGTGTCGGCACGCCAAATTTGCCTTGAACACGGGCCATCTGCCGATCGATTTCCTGGATCTGGGCCATGAGCGTTTCTTTGCGCTCGGAAAGTCTTACCAATTGTTTAAGGGCGGAGCTAGGAATGTCTCTAAGCATTCCGTATTCTTGTCTCTAAGATCGACAATGCAACCAGCGATATCTAAGATCGCAGCTCGCTTGTCTTAGACATGGCAGCGACAAGTCCACCGGTCATAACTAAGATCCCGGCGCCGAGCGCGAGCAAGAAAATCCATAGCGAAGGCAACACAGTTAGCCGCGTTATTCCGACAACAACGAACCGACCTCCATCCGAAAGGACATAAGCGACTGCGCTTGCAAGTAAGGACATTCCAATAAGAATTACCGGCCGCGCCGACCGGCCCCTCTGTCGCGGCGCCGGTAGTTGCCGCAAGACACGGGCGGTGAAGCCATCATCCTCGATGTAAGACGCGGCTTCGCGCAGTTGTCTATCCAACGAATCTTCCTGGTTCATTGCTTCCATCTCAATTCGGCCCCCACGCCGCCAAAGTCTTCTTCAATTTCTCCCGGCCGCGCAACACATTTGTTTTCACAGTGCCAAGTGGAATATCCAAGATGCGGGCCGCCTCATCATGCGATACGCCGTTTTGGCAGCAAAGCAACACCGCCGTTCGCTCCGGCAATGGCAACAAGCTTAGGGCATGCATAAGATCATGTCTTAGACCGGCGTCGGCAGTCTGAGGATCGTGTTCCGCTTGTAATTGCTGGTCATCGATACCGACAAGTTCCTTACGACGCCGCGCATCTTCCCGAAAACAGTTATAGGCGATCCGGTGAAGCCAGGTCGAAAAACGCGCTTCTCCGCGAAAACTCCGGATGTGTTTGTAAGCGCGGATAAAAGTTTCCTGCGACAGATCGTCGGCCAGGGCGAGATCAGTGCGGGTGAGTTGGCGAAGCAAACCTCGCACAGCCGATTGATGCCGACGCACCAACTCGCCGAAAGCGTGGTGATCGTCATCGACAAGGACTCGCGTGATGAGGTCCGCATCAGTTAGCTCCACGTTTCGATATTATGGCACTGGAGGCGGTGACGAAACGTCCTTATTTCCCTCCAACTTCCAAACGATGAGGTAGCCCGCCCCGATTAGAAACGGAATCAAGCCAATGCTCCACGCACCGCCTTCCCAACCATTCACCGCGGCAAAGAACAGCATCAAGCCCAAGCCGACCATGACGAGGACAACTCCGCGGCGCATGTCGGATCGTTGCCGTTGTGCGGGCGGCGGCGGCGCGAGCAAGGCTGCTGGAACCGGCTGACCCTTTTCTACCATCATTCGAATTGTGCGGTGCATCATCCGATTTTTCGAAAAGCCGAAATACAAGATGACGGCTACAATGAGAACGGGCGCGCCGAATATCGACATAAACACAATTGCAACGATCGGAATGGCCATCCGTTCCCCCAAATCGCCTACGTCGTTAAGATCGACACTGTCGCCATCGTGGCCGTCGATCACAATGCCATGATGGCCTCTGAGTTTCTTCTCGATTCGCTGATGAATTTTATCGGCCAGATCTCCTGACGGAGAAACGCTTGCAGCCGGCGAGATCGATGCCGGCGACAGAGGCGAAGTCGCCTGTGGTGGCGAACTTTGGCCAAGAGCGACAACCGCAAGTGCAATTGAGCAAATGCAGACGATAAATGATGTTTTCATATTGATCCTTTGGAAGTGAGATGCGGCCAGACGCCGGTTTGGATTCAATTGTTTTTCAACCGGGATTGTCGCGGGTTGACGGTGGATCGGCCGCTCCGCGGGCGATGCTAACTTAATTTGCGGCTTTGCCGCGTAGCTTTAACATCGAGCAAGGGACTGCTCGATCCACCTAACATCGAGCGGGGATTGTTCGGCGGGGGCTTGGAGCGGGTGACGAGACTCGAACTCGCGACGTCCTCCTTGGCAAGGAGGTGCTCTACCACTGAGCTACACCCGCATTTTGAGCGGGTAGAAATAATGGCGTGTCAATTCTGTTGCGCAACCCCTAATTAGACCAAGTGGCGCAGTAATGGAGTAATGTAAGATTGCTCTTCCAACCGCTGCACCACTCCAACACTCCATTGCTCCCCTACTCCACCATCCCAACCCGCGAGGAGTTCCGCAACCTCGCAAAACGCGGCAATCTCATTCCGCTAATTGTCGATCTTGTGGCCGATATAGAGACGCCGATCTCGGCTTTCGCCAAGATCGACAATCAGGGGCCGTGTTTTCTCTTCGAGTCGGCCGAGAAAAACGAAGAATCGGGCCGGTTCTCATTCATCGGTTTTGATCCGCTCATCGTTTTCAAAAGCGCGGGGTCGACAATCTCCATCTCTGAGAATGGCAAAACTGCGAATTTCGAAACAAAAAGCGGTCCGCTAGACGAATTGCAGAAGCTTCTGGCGCGCTTTCAATTCGTCGCGCCGCAGGAGATTCCACATTTCGTTGGCGGTGCGGTCGGTTACATCGGTTATGACATCGTTCGTTTCTTTGAGCCGACGGTGCCGGTTCATGCCAACGACGACCTGGACCTTCCGGAAATGATGTTCGTGATCGCTCAAACCCTGCTCGTTTTCGATCATCGCTTCCGCAAATTGCGTCTCGTAACCAATGCCTACATCGACAATGAAACTTCACCCGACGACGCTTACGATCGAGCGCGCGAAAATCTGGAAATATCTGTTAAAAAATTCAAACAGCCGACCGTTTTGCGACCACTTCCGGCGCATCCGACTGGCAAACTTCCGGCCGCGCAAAGCAACACCACCCGCGAAGAGTTTGAATCGATCGTTGCACAGGCGAAAGAACTCATCGCTGCGGGCGATATTTTCCAGGTCGTCTTGTCGCAACGTTTCGAAACCGAATTCACCGGCGATCCCCTCGATCTTTATCGCTGTCTGCGTTTCGGCAATCCGTCGCCCTACATGTTTTGTCTCAAGTTCGGAGAAGATTTCGTAGCCATTGGCAGCTCGCCGGAATTGCATGTCCGCGTGCGTGATGGCGTCGCCGAAATCCGACCGATCGCGGGAACGCGACCGCGTGGTGAAGATCTCGCCGACGACGAACGCCTCGCGCGCGAGTTGATTGCCGATCCAAAAGAACGAGCCGAGCACGTCATGTTGATCGACCTCGGTCGCAACGATCTCGGTCGCGTCGCGCAATTCGGCAGCGTTCAAGTTACGGAGCAGATGGTGATTGAACGTTACAGTCACGTGATGCACATCGTCTCACACGTCATTGCGCGATTGCGCGATGACAAAGATGCGTTCGACGTAATCCGCGCGACGTTTCCGGCGGGGACCGTTTCAGGCGCGCCAAAAATTCGTGCCATGCAGATCATCGCCGACTTGGAGAAGAGCCGGCGCGGATTTTACGCCGGAATCGTCGGTTACTTCGGTTTTGATGGATCGCACGACAGTTGTATCGCAATTCGTTCGATGATTTTGAAAAATGGAAAAGCATTTCTGCAAACCGGCGCCGGAATTGTAACGGATTCGGACCCGTCGCGTGAATTTGATGAGACCGTCAACAAGGCGAAAGCGATGCTGGAAGCGATTGCGCGCGCCAACAAGATCGACAAATGAAACTGCTCGTCATCGATAACTACGATTCGTTCACTTACAATCTCGTCCAGTATTTCGGCGAGCTCGATGTCGATGTCGTGGTGAGGCGAAATGACGAAACCTCCATCGATGAAATCAAAAAACTTCGGCCCGATCGAATTTGCATTTCACCGGGACCGGGCAGGCCGGAAAAGGCGGGCGTCAGCGCCGAGGTAATTCGAGAGCTTGGTCCGCAGATTCCCATTCTCGGCGTCTGCCTCGGCCATCAGTGCATCGCTCAGGTTTTTGGCGGCGAGGTCGTACGCGCGTCGCGCATAATGCATGGGAAAACGTCGACCATTCGTCACAGCGGCCGCGGGGTTTTTGAAAATCTGACGCAGCCGCTCGAAGCGACGCGCTATCATTCACTGATTGTTCGCCGCGAATCGTTGCCCGATTCGCTCGAAGTCACTGCCGAAACCGACGAAAAGGAGGTCATGGGTTTGCAACATCGACAATTCCCCATCCACGGGGTGCAATTTCATCCCGAGTCGATCCTGACCGCAGAAGGAAAGAAACTGCTCGCGAATTTTCTGCAAATATGACCGAAAATCCGCGGGCAGAATTCATGTTGCCGGCATTGACAATATTTTTACCGCCTCTCCCCTCCGAGGGGAGAGGATTGAGGTGAGGGGTCTGAATAGCAAGAATTGTCCTAACGCAGAATCCTCACCCTACCCTCTCCCTTTCAAAAGGGAGAGGCGACAAACAAGCGGACTGCAATTGCTTTACGCGATCACTTTATGGATCGCGCTCACTTCCTTCACCATTTGCTCGTATTCGTCGAGCGTGAGTGCCTGCGCACCGTCCGAAAGCGCTTCGTCGGGTCTCGCATGCACTTCGATCATTAAACCATCCGCGCCAACGGCAACACCCGCACGCGCGAGCGGCGTGACCATGTAACTGCGACCGGTGCCATGCGCGGCATCGACAATTACCGGCAAATGCGAAATGCGACGAACGGCGGGAACGGCGGCGAGATCGAGCGTGTTGCGAGTGTGTTGCGCAAACGTGCGCACACCGCGTTCGCACAAGACAATTTGATAATTTCCCTCCGCCATCACGTACTCCGCCGCGAGCAACCACTCTTCCAGCGTTGCCGCCATTCCCCGCTTCAACAGCACCGGCAATTTCGAACGACCGACTCGCCGCAGCAAAGTGAAGTTCTGCATGTTGCGCGCGCCGATCTGGATCATGTCGGCATATTTCTCGACCAGATCGACATTTCCTTCGTCGAGCGCTTCGCTCACAATTTTTAAACCGAACTCATTCCGGATTTCGGCGAGAATCTTTAATCCCTCCTCACCGAGTCCGGCAAATGCGTAAGGCGAAGTGCGCGGCTTAAATGCGCCGCCGCGGAAAAATCTCGCGCCACTGCGCTGAACAACATCGGCAACAGCGAAGGCTTGTTTGCGGTTCTCGATGGCGCACGGCCCTGCAATAATGGCGAGCGATCCATCGCCGATTTTCGCGCCGTCGCCAAGATCGACAACCGTGCGCTCAGGCCGCAGATCGAGCGATATCAATTTGTACGGTTTGGTCACACGAATCGCTTCCGCGACGCCAGGCAAATTTTCGAAGTGACTGAGATCGACCGCCCCCTGATTGCCGGTCACGCCAATGGCCGTGCGCGTCGCTCCCGGCATAACGTGCGGGCGGAAGCCCAGCGATTCGATAACGCGGACAACCCCGTCGATCTCCGCTTTCGCGGCGCCGGCGTTCATTACAATCAGCATAAAATTCCGAGCTTAACTTCCCGTTACGATGATTCGACGAAGAAAACAGAGCGATTGTCGAATCATTTTTACGGAAAGGTCGTTATCTTCGCCGGGAAACGTCTCGATGACAACTCGTGTTGAAAAGGGTCCCAAAGTGAAGCCGCCTATTTATCTATGGAGAAAGTTCGTCGAGCCGCGTTGGATCGACCTTTACGAAGCGAAACTGAGTACTCGGGTCGGCGACGAATTCGCGGTCATTAAACGACCCGATCGCACTCGTGCACTTTTTGAAGCCGCCTGTAAATCGCAGAAACAGGCGCGCGACCTGGTCAAAGAATTTGGCGGACGAATCGAAAAACTTTCTCGCGATTGGCTAAAGCGATTTACGAGCGCACAAAAAACCGCGTCGCTCAAAATTGGAAGGCGGTTAGTCGTTTTTCGTTCGCGGCAAGAGCGGAAAGCTAACAGCTTCCCCTACAGATTGGCTATTCCCGCAGGCGCGGCGTTCGGAACGGGCGAACACACGACGACGGCGATGTCCCTGCGACTTCTGGAGGAAGTCACGCGTGACTGGAAATCAGGCTGGGCGATGATCGATCTCGGAGCCGGGAGCGGAATCCTTGCGTTGGCGGCGAAATGCTTCGGGGCAAGACGCGTACTTGGGATCGATAACGATCCAACCGCCATTTCGACCGCAAAAACAAACGCGCGATTAAACAAGATCGACAATATCGATTTCGAAAAGGGCGACGTGCTCCGAATGAAAGGTCGAGATAACAAGTTCGATGTTATTGCGGCGAACCTTTTCAGTGAACTGATCATCAAAGGGTTGCCGGTTTGGAAAACGCGACTGAGGCGGCACGGTTGGGTGATCCTTTCCGGAGTTTTGCGCAAGCAAGAGAATGAGTTGAAATGCGCTCTTCGGCGCAAAAAGATCGACATTGCGCGAGTGCGGCGTCGCGGAAAATGGATTGCGATTGCAGCGACGCTCAGCTAGGTTTCCTCACCCTTTAGTGGCTTCGGTTTTCTGCATCCAGCGGTTTAATCTTAAGCCGCTGGAGCAACCATGCAGACCGAACAGCTTTCCTACGCGATCGTTACGCCCTATTCGATGCGCAAGTCGCGCACCGGCGGGATCATTGCGCGCCTGATCTCGCGGACAGGGCTCGATCTCGTCGCCGCGCGCATGTTCGCGCCCAGCGCGGAGCTAGTGAAACGCTACGCCGACACCATTGTCACGGAAACGGATGCCGACGACCGCGCGACCCAGGAATTGATCCGCGATTATGTCCTGAAAAATTTCACCGGCGAACACAATGGTCAGCGCGCGCGTGTCATGTTTTTGGTTTTTCGCGGGCCGGATGCGATCAAGAAAATGCAAAACACCGTCGGCTATATTGAGCATGAGCGCACGAGCGGTGAGACCATCCGCGATACGTTTGGCGATTACATCCGAGACGAGTCGGGCAAAGTTACCTACTTCGAGCCGGCGGTGCTTTCGGCATTTAATCCGACCGAAGTCGAGAGCGACCTGCGAATATGGGCGGAATTTTCCGATCGCGACGGCGGCATTCTCGACCAGGTGATTCATTTCCCAACGGAGGCAAAGATCGAAAAGACGCTGGTGTTGATCAAGCCGGACAATTTCAAATTTCCGAACCTGCGTCCCGGTAGCGTCATCGAAGTTTTTTCGCGCACCGGTCTCTACATTGTCGGATTCAAAGTTCACTGCATGAGTGTAGCCCAGGCAGAGGAATTCTACGGGCCGGTGCTGCCGGTTCTCGAGGAAAAGCTGGGGTCAAAAAAAGG
>DASYVQ010000093.1:0-2695 GCA_035936875.1 Chthoniobacterales bacterium | reverse complement strand
AAATGTTTCCGCACGCGGCCAGCCGAAGTTCGACAATCTCTTTTACGATTTTCTGCGCGGTGTCCGCGTCGGGAAACGTGCAGAACGCAACGAGAACTTCCATTCGTTAGGCCGGAACGAGCGCTTCGCTCCGCCTGACCGGCTCGGTCCGGCAGATCCAACCGCCGCCGATGACGATGTCGCCGGTGTAAATGACGGCCGCTTGCCCAGGCGTGACGGCGCGCTGCGGTTCGTGCAGGCGAATGCGTGCGCGATGGTTCGCAATCGGCGTCACGGTGGCGCGGGTGCCGGGATGGCTGTAGCGAATCTTGACCGTCAGATCGCCATCTTCGGTGTAGGGGCGCGTGTCCTCACGCGCATCTTCGCCCTGTTTGCGGCTGAGGACAGCCGCCTCTACACCTGCGATCCAGTTCACCTGATCGATTTCGAATTCATCGCAAACCAGATCGTCTGCATCGCCGACAATGACGCGGTTTGTTTCCGGATCGAGGTCAATCACATAGCGGGGCCGCGGCGAACCGCCGGGAAGTCCTTTGCGCTGCCCGATAGTGAACAACTCGATCCCTTCGTGTTCGCCGAGAAAATTTCCGGCGACATCGTAAATCTCGCCGCGATGAAATTCCTTTTCGCCCAGATGGGAGCGTAAAAACGCTTTGTAGTCATTTCCCGGCACAAAACAGATTTCTTGGCTGTCGGCTTTGTCGGCGACTTTCAGGCCCAACGAGCGCGCAATCTCGCGGATCTCCGGCTTTGACATCGTGCCGAGTGGCGTAAGCGCGCGGCGCAGCTGCGGCTGCCGCAAGCTGAACAGGAAATACGATTGGTCCTTACGCGGATCGATACCCTTACGCAGGATCGCGCGATCGCGGCCATTGGCCGATTCTTTTTGATGTTCGATGATCGCGTAATGACCGGTCGCGATGTAATCGCAACCGAGCGCTTCGGCTTTGCCCCAAAGATTGCCGAACTTGAGCTTCTCATTGCACATTACGCAGGGATTCGGAGTGCGGCCGGCTTGATACTCGCTCGCAAAATAGTCGATCACGGTCCGTTCAAACTGATCCGCTTCGTCGACAACGTAATGCGGAAAGCCTAACGAGTGCGCGACTCCACGGGCGTCAGCCACGGCCTGCGGCCCGCAACATTTGTCTTCCGCCCGCGAGATACAGTCCTGAGGCCAGACCTTCATTGTCACGCCGATGACTTCATAGCCTTGCTCGCGCAGCAAATATCCGGCGACGCTCGAGTCCACTCCGCCGCTCATTCCGAGCAATACGCGTTTTTTCTTCCGATTCATTGAAGCGAGGAATTTCGATCAATCGCGGAATGAGTCAACGGACGAACAGAAACGCTCACAAATTTGCTCCCGCGCAGGGTGAACCGCCAGGGGTGATGCGCGGAGCGAGTTATGCCGATTCGGGCATCGGCTACAACATCGACATCCTCATTTGCGCTGCGGGCGAAGCAATGCCGCGGATCAGTGCACAAATCGAGTTCGTGATATCGATCCGTGATGTCGAGCGCCTGCGTCAGCTTGCCCGGCCCTGAGCAAAGTCGGCGTATGTCCTCAACGCCGCGTTTTGTTTTCATGAACGGAATTCCACGAACCGGCTCAAGCGCCCGAATTAGAACAAAACCGTTCGCCCTTCCTTTAACGAACACATTCAACATCCAATGCGCGCCATAGCTAAAGTAAATATAAGCCGTGCCGGCTTTGTTCTGCTCGATAAATGCGCGCGCGCTTGGACGAGAAAACGTATGGCAAGCTTCGTCGTTTTCCGCGAAATACGCTTCCGTCTCCACGATCGTCCCGGCGCATTTGCCCCAAATCAATTCCGCGCCAATGAGCTCGCGCGCGCACGTGATTGGGTCCCGGCGAAAAAATGACGCGCGAACGATTCGGTTCTTCATGGGCCCGCCATCATGCGCGAGCATTAACTCGTGCAACCCGGCAGCCGTTTAGAAGTTTGATGATTTATAAAACACCGGAACCGTGACATTACAGGCGGTCGGCTTGCCGTCCCTGAACGCAGGAATAAATTTTGCCCTGCCCAGGTCGCCGGCGGCGGCATCTCCAAATCCGAGGAAAGGTGGCTCTTCCGAGCGCACTTTCAATTCTTGCAGATTACCTGACGCATCAACTTTGATTTCAAGCAACGCAACCCCGTCGATCGACACCGCAGCGTCGCTCGGATAATGAAAACCCGTAAACCTTGAGTCCGGTCCATAAAAAGGCTGCGGCCCAATGAAATCGCTCTCCTTGACCAGCTCCTCCGCTTGCTGATTGGAAAAAATGCGTAGGCGCGGTCGTCCATCGACTACGGCAAAGGTGACGGTGCCGTAGTAGATCGCGGCCACGGCCGTATGATTGTAAACGGCAGGAATAAACTTTGCGTCGGACAAACGCTTACGCACTTCCTGGTCCAGCAATTTCGAATCCGGCGTGCCTCGATAAGTCCCGCTCCACTCCACAGCGCCCGTTTTTCTGACCGAGCAATTAAACATGATCGCGGCATCTTTTTGCCCCTTCTTGATCAAATTCTGGGCATCGATCCGGTTGATCAAGGAATTTAGGCCACCGCCGAGTAGCGCCGGCCGGTACATCGGCAGATCACCTTTCTTTGACGAGGGGACGTCGGTCACCTGCGATGAGGCAAGATCGACAATTGCCAGGAGGACGATGAGTAAAAACCCG
>DASYVQ010000092.1:0-40807 GCA_035936875.1 Chthoniobacterales bacterium | reverse complement strand
ATACGATATCGGCAAGGGCACCATTCGCTTTTCATACGAAAACCCCTTACCAGCCCGGCTGGTGCGGAAGCTTGTGAAGACGCGGATCGCGGAAGACGCCGCCTAGTGGAAGACGCGGTCGTTGCCGTGGGGCGATAATTTTGTAGGGCGAGCGCTCCGCTTGCCGGCTATCGAATTGGCAGGCGACGCGCCTGCCCTACAATTCGTGTCCTTCGTGGTTGAGACAATCTTTGCCTCAATCCAACCGTTGCAGGGAAGAGATGCCGTAATTTTCCTGGAGAGACTGCGCTTCTTGTTGGACCTGGGCGGCATCGAGCTCGAGCTGCTTTGGATCTTCTTCGGTCTCGATCTTGATGAAGCCGCCATCGAGCGGTTGTTTCACCGCTTCGGCCAGATCGTGGAGCGATTTAATTTCTTTGCCGTTCACTTTGGTTACGGTCAGATAAGCGAATTCGTCGTATCCAATGGTGCTGTTAGCCGGAAGCACCTGGCTGAGGATGACGATGCGCCGGTTGCCTTCCGGAAAAAGTTCTGATTGGAAACGATCGAAATAAACCAAACGTTGCGGAGCTTCCCGCACCCAATTTCCTCCCCATTCTTTCAGGTATTGTCGCGAAAGTTCCTGGAAAATGAGACCGCCGAGCACAAGATACGATGGCGGCTGATCGAGATTGTAGGGCGGGCTGACGTAATCCTTGGGCGCGCGGTGCTCCAAGGTCACATTCAACTGCATCGGCTTACCCTCGCGCTGAATTTGAAATTGTACGACGTCGCCGGCGTAAGTGTGCGCGGTCAACAAATTGGTGAACTCGATCTTCCCGTAAAGCGAATCGACATAGTTCCCGGTCTGATCGATGTCGTGATTCCCGATCGAAGTGATAATGTCGCCGACCTTCAGTCCGGCTTTCATCGCCGGCATGTTTGGTTCGATGTTGGTAACGTAAACGCCAGCCGGCTTGCCGGATTGCCCGGCAAACTTTCGCAACTGCGGATCGCGTGTCGGAAAAAACGAGAAGCCGGCCGATGGAAAGCCGCGGTAATGCTCGCTCTCGGCTTCTTTCAGAAAATGCGCAATGATGGGCGCGGGAATGGCATCGATCAGTTGCGCGCGCGAATCGTAGCGCAGGAGCAAGCCGGCCAGCTTGTTGTTTTTGACCAGCGGGATGGTGTAACTGTTTTCGCGATACTGCATCGTGATGCTGATGCGGTAGGTAAGAAACTGGCCAACATCGACAGGGTAGTGCGTCATCTGGATCGTCGTGACCAAACCTTCGGTGGCGACAAGCGCGCCGGTGGGTTCGAGTTGCCAGGCCGCCAGCCGATCGCCGACCACCGTGTCCATCGCGATATCGAGCGGAGTGATGCCAGTGAGAAAATTTTTGTCCGCCGGTTCGAGCAGCGCCAGGTTCGCTTCGTAATCGATCACCTCAACGTTAGCAGCGGTCTTTTCACCCGATTCGGCGCGTTCCAGCTCCACGTAATTTTGGTTCGCCACCAAATCCGCCGTCACCAACACGCGTCCTTTGGAAAGGACTGCGCCGAGAGCGCGCTTCGATTGGGGCGCTTTCTTTTGCCACGGCCGAAAATAATCGTAAGGCTGGCCGGTCACGTTCACCCGCACGAGCGCAAGCTCCTTCTGCTTTACCTGCGCGCTTGTCGGCAGCGCCGGCTCCTTTTTTGCAATTACTCCGGTCGCGGTCACCAGGAGCACTGCGGAAGTGATGAACAAATATCTTCGCATCTTCAGATTTTTTTCTGGTCGGCCGGAGTTTTTGCGCCCGGTTGTTCTTCGAGATTTTGTTCCCTGATTACGTTGTAACGTGTTTTGATCCGCTCACGCGCTGCTTCCACTTGTTTCGGATCGAGCACCAATGGCGGCCCGTCACCGATCAGATTCACAACAAAGCGATCGGCCGGTTCCGACAACATCTTTGCCAAGTCATCGAGCGTGCGAACTTTCTGGCCGTTGATTTCATCGACAATTCCACCGCGATACGGCGCCAGGTAAGTGTTGATCGGGTCGGGCAGAATGTTGGTCAGGATAATTACGTCCGAATGCTCGAGATAAATTTGCTCGAGCACGAAGAAATCGAAGAAATGACGGATGCGCAAATCGGTCGGCTGATACGCTTCGAGCAAATCGAGGTTCAACGGCTGGAAAAGCAGACCGCCGTAAAGCACGTAGCGCGGACGCACATCGTAACGGTGGGCTTGGACAAGATATACAGGAACGGTATCAAGCTGGACGCTTACACTCAGTGGTTGCTTGTCGCGCCAGATGTCGAGCTTGACCTTCTCTCCTTTGAATTTTCTTTCCACCACTTCAGGCATGTCCACGCGCCCGCCCTCCAGTTCGACACTGGCATCGCTCGCGATCGGATGATCGTTGATCGCCAACAGGACGTCGCCTGAGCGCAACGCTTTCGCACAAGGTCCAGCGGCAACGACCGTGCCCACCAGGACGCCGCGATCATCTTCTTTCAATCCGAGAAACCTTCTCTGCGCCGGATTTTGTAATTTCGTATACTGAATCGCAAGATCGACATAGCCGTTGTAGCGCCCGTCCTCGACGTCTTTCAGGAATCGCCGAACGACCGGCGTCGGCACCATGTAAGCGACGCCTTGAGCGACATCGCCGCTGTAACCTTGAAACGCGACGCCGATCACTTTGGCATTTTGCATGACGGGGCCGCCGCTGTTACCCGGATTAATTTGAGCGCTGATCTGAACCGCCAGGTGCTGGTCGATCGACGAATGGGTGTAAAGTTGAAAGTCGATTCGCGACACGATGCCGGTGGTGACGGACATGCGCTCGCCGCCGATCGGATAACCGTAGGCCGACACCGTTGATTCAAGCTCGGGAATTCCGCCAAACTTTAGCGGCAGCATGTTCTTGTAAAAATTTGGAGCGTCAACGGTGATGAGCGCCAGATCGCAATCGTGCGCAACGAAGAGCACTTTGGCCGGATACTTATTCGGATCGCCGTCGCGCTCGACCGTGAGATAGCGGCTGTTGCTCACCACGTGCGCGTTGGTCATGATGCGATTGCCGTCGATCACAAATCCGGCGCCGATCCCGCGCCCGAGTGAGCCGGCGTTCCACGGCGCCTTGTAATCGGGCGATACTTCGGTTGAAGTGATCCGCACCAAACTTTTCTGGACCGGACCGTTTGGTTTCGGCGGCGCGACCGCCACCGGCACTGGAACTACCGCCTGCGCCGGCGGGCTCGATCTCCCTGGCGCACCGGGAGGTTTTGGCTGACCCGGCGAAGCGGAAGGCGACGGCCCGTTTTGCTGCGCGTAAGATGTCGATCCAACAATCGAGCCGACGCAAATAAGAATGAGAACGCGCTTCATGACGGAAAGTCTGGAAGATGAAGCGAAGTGCTGGGAAAGCAAACGCGGATCGCAAACGCGACTCAAATTCCAGCGCGATCGAGCAACGATTTGGCGACCTCTTCCGCTTCGAAGATTTCGCGCGCAATCTCTCGGGCGGCGCGAGAATGTTTGGCGTAATCGGCATTGATCATTTTTACCGCCTCAACAATTTCGCCTAACGAACGAAACGAAAGCAGACCGGCGTTGCCGCCGTAATTTTTGGTGAAACCGGTTTCTTGAATCACGACAGGCCGGCCGGCGGCGAGATAACAAACGCTGCGGTCGCTGAACCAGCCGGTGTTCAGGCGGACGTACTGATCTTTGGCAACTGTGAACTCGGCTTTCGAGCGGCGGATGTAATCGCGGTAGAGCCAGTAATCGACACTCAATTGAAGCGGCGACTCAAGACGCCAACCGTTACGCTCAAATTTTGTGCGGGTTTGTCGGTCTTTGATGTTGGTGGCGAGCTCAAACGTTTCCCCCGATTTTTTTGGGGCCGCAACAAAACGAATGAATTCACGCGATTTGCTCCAAAGATATTTCTCACCGCGCCAGGTGATGTCTTTAAGTCCGCTGGTGGACCAATTGGCGACGGAGGTGAAAACGGCGGCGCGGGCAGGGGACCGATTCGTTTTCCAAAGATCGGTCACGACTGGTTGCCGCGTCGGCAGCCATTTGAAACCATGTGTCGGCACCGGAAATCTTTTGGTGCCGACATTCTCGCCGAAAGTGAAAAGCGCGTGGTGCCGGCGCAGATAATCGATTGTCGATTCTACGCCCTTGTCGATCTTGATTTGCTCAACGCCGGGATCGCTCTCGACGTACAGAATGCGCTCGTTTGCCAGTAAATCGTCGTTGAATTCCTGGGTGCCGCAGATGTTCAGGACCGCGTCGGCCTCGCGATAAACTTGCCGGATTTTCTTTAATGGCAAACCCGCCGTCGGATTGCCTTTCAAATAGCGCGCGCAAAATGCCCAACGATTTTTGAAATCAAAATCACGGCTCAATCGATTCAGGGTTTTCGCCGCGTAATCCAATTCTTCATTGACTTCGAACGTTTCGGGATTGTACGGCAGCCGCGCTGAATCTTCGATGTAGTAAACGTCGTGCCCCAGCCGTTGCAGCCCGACGATGTAATGAATGTGCTGCCAGATCACGCCCGCGATCGGTATCGAGCCCATGAAGCCCATCACGACGATCCGCTTGCGTTTCAAAATGTTTTAACAGCTACGGCTGGATTTCCAGCGACGACGGTGTTCGGCGGAACGCTTTTGGTAACGACCGAGCCGGCGGCGACGACTGAGTTTTCGCCAATCGTTACGCCTTTCAAAATCACTGCGTTCATGCCGATCCAGGCGTTATCGGCGATTTTCACGGGCGCGGTTTTCAATTTTGGACGCGGCGGGCGATCTTTGAAAAAAGGGGCGAGCGCCTGCGCATCGATCAAGCGCTGCGCCGGTTCGAGCGGATGAAAATCGGAGTCGGCAATTCCGACATTCCACGAGATCAAGCAATGCGATCCGATGTCGATCTTCTCTTCGGCCATGATAAGCGCGCCGTTGAGCAACGTGAAATCGCCAACGCGAACGCGGCCATTCGCGCCAACGGCAAAAGAGCACCCTGCGTAAACCGAGACATGCTTGCCGAGCACGACGGCGCCGGAGCCTTTGTTGCGCAAAAATCGAAAGACCTGCGCGGTCTCGCAATAGAAACCTTCGCCGAACTCCACGTTTGGCGGAATCGGCTCCGTCCACCAATCGCCCTCTATATGTCGATCTTGTTTGACGTTGCTCACGTTGGAAATTTTCCGGAGGTGTAAAGTTTCGCGTAAACCCCGCCGCGAGCGACCAATTCCGGGCCGCGGCCTTGTTCGACAACGCGCCCACGCTCGAGCGCGACGATTTGATCGACGTTGTGAATCGTGGCCAGACGATGGGTCGCGATCAATGTCGTCCGGCCGTGCATCAGTTCCTTGATTGTTTCCATGATGGCGGCTTCGGTCGCAGGATCGAGCGCAGAGGTCGGTTCATCGAGCAACAAGATCGGCGCGTTCTTCAAAAATGCGCGGGCAATCCCGATTCGTTGTCGCTGGCCGACACTCAGATGTCCGCCGCGCTCTCCGACCGTGCTGGCGTAGCCGTTCGGCAATTCTCGAATGAATTCGTCGGCCTGCGCACGCCGCGCCGCATTAACGATCTCTTCCTCGGTCGCGTCCGGCCGGCCATAAGCAATATTCTCGCGCACGGTCGTGGAGAAGAGCAGCGTGTCTTGCAAAACGATTCCGATTTGTGCGCGCAAAGATTTCTTCGTGATTTGGCGCAGATCGCGCCCGTCGAGCGTGACCGAGCCGGTTGTCGGATCGTAAAAGCGCGGGACCAAACTCAAAAGCGTGCTTTTGCCAGCGCCGGTTCCGCCGACAATAGCGACGATTTGGTTTGGCTCGATGCCAAGATCGACATCGTGCAGAACATGTCGATCCTGCGCGTAGCCAAAGCTGACGTTTTGGAATCCAAGCGCGCCTTTTGCGTCGCTAATCGCGATCGCATCGGGCGAATCGACCACGTCGTCTTGTCGGTCGAGCACTTCAAAGCAGCGCCGCGCGCCCGCGGTCGCTCCTTCCATGGCCCAGGCCGTGTAGGTGAGCGACTCGAGCGGTTGATATAGCATCAATAAGTAAGCGCTGAAGACGAGGAGTGAACCGAGCGTAAGCGTGCCGGCCAGGACGTGCAGTGTGCCGACGTAATACATCGCCGCTGTGCCGATGACCATGAGCGTGCTGATGACGAGCGCGCTGTTCACATTCGTCAGCGTCAACCGCAGATTGGCCTGCAAACTTTGGCTGGCTTGCTGGTGAAATTGCAGGACCTCGAACTCTTCACGCCCAAACGCGTGCACCATACGAATGGAACTGAGCCCTTCTTGGGCCTGCGCGAGCATGGCGCTTTCCTGCTCTTGAATGAAGGTCGACTGGCGGCGAATGCGGCGCGCGAAAAAATAAATCGCACCCACAATCAGTGGAACAATCGCGAGGGAAAGCAGTGTCAGCTGCCAGTCCAGTCGCACCATGATGACGAATGTGCCGGCAAGAGCGATTGTCGATCCAAAAATGTTTGTGAATCCTTTGTTGTAGATCGTCTGGATCGATTGCGAATCGTAAGCGACGCGAAAACTGGAATCGCTCGAGCGCCGCGCGTCGTGATATTTGAGCGAAAGCGATTGCAAGTACGCGTAAAGCTCGGTGCGCAATTTGAGAAGCGCTTGCAGCCCGATTTTTACGAAAAGATAGTTCGTGATCCAGTTAATGATTCCCCAGAGGAGTTGGATTACGACGAGAGCCAAACACAGGAGGGGAAGCCAGGTGCGCCAATCGCCTCGCGGGACAGGATTGGGCCGCAGAAAATCGTCGACGATAATTTTGAATGGCCAGGGCTTGAGCAGATTCAGCGCGATGCCGCAAAGGGAAAGCAGCAATCCGAAAATCGTCTGTCCCCAGAACGGCCGGTAATAACGAAGGACGCGCCGATAGATCGACATGTGAATTTCAGATTGCAGTTTGAAGGTTTTCGATTGAACTACTCGCGCGCTTACAGACGCAATCGTAAATCGAAAAATTCGAAATCCGAAATCTTCTTGTGCATCATTTGCTTCAAATCTGGTTCGAGTGGGTGCTGACCGGCGGTTATATCGGCATCATCGTGCTGATGGCAATGGGAAGCACGCCCCTGCCGGTACCGGCTGAAGTGGTGGTCCCCCCGGCCGCTTTTCTGGCCGCCCAAGGGCGGCTGAGTTTAACCGGTGTCATTTTAGCAAGTACCCTGGGAGCCTACATCGGGGCCGCAATAATGTATTGGCTTTCCCTTTGGCTTGGGCGCCCGCTCGTTTTGCGCTTTGGCCGGTTCATTTTATTTCCGCCGAAAAAACTGGAGGAAGCTGAGCATTGGCTCGCGCGCTACGAAGCGGGCGGCGTGTTTTTTTCGCGGCTCTTGCCCGGCGTGCGCCACTTGATCTCCATTCCAGCGGGGATTGTGCGAATGAATTTTGCAATTTTCAGTATCGTCACGCTCATTGGTTCGGCCATCTCGTGCTCGATTCTCGCCTACCTGGGCCAGCGCGCGCACGACGTCGAACCCGACCTTCTCAAAGACCCGGAAGCGCTAATTCACTTCGTCCGTGGTCAATCAAAGTGGTTGTTCCTGATTGTCCTCGTCTTTGCCGCCCTTTACATGCTGTCGTTGCGTCTCTCCAAGCGGAAATCTGCCTAAACGTGTTGCTGTTCAGAAAGTGAACAGAAGCGTCAGCATGCGGGCCCCCTTCGGCCCGCAAATTTGACCAATCTACGGCGCGCCAGCAGCGAAATAAGATTGAACAGCGGCACCGAAGTTGCTGTCAAAGGAGAGACAATTATGAAGAAGAACGCACTCATCCTGAAACCGCGCCAGAAACTGTCTCTCGGTGACCTCATTTTGGCCGTGAGCTCCTGCACACGGAGCACGAAAGAGACCGTTGCGACTGTGGCCGATCTGTTAGGCAGCGGCAAAGTACGCGTCCAAAGCGACGGGCGGTTCCTCCGCGCCAAGGTTTGCTAAGCTAGGATCGACAATCGACTTTTCGAAGTCGCTCCGGTGGTAACTCGCCGGAGCGATTTTGTTTTTGGTGCATAAAACGCTTTCCCATTTCGCGAGCCTTTTTATCTTGCGGTAGTGATTGACCGTTATTCCCGGCCGCAAATGGGCCAGATCTGGTCGGACGAACGCAAATTCCAAATCTGGCTGGAAATCGAACTGCTCGCCTGCGAGGCGATGGCCGAGCTCGGCCAGATCCCGAAGAAAGACGCAGCCGAAATTCGCAAGCGAGCGCGGTTTTCGATTCCTGAGATCGCGGAGATCGAAAAACGCACCAATCACGACGTCATAGCGTTTCTCGAAAACGTCGCGGGCGCGGTCGGGCCGCCCGCCCGCTGGATCCATCAAGGCCTCACGTCGTCGGACATTCTCGATACCACGCTTTCGGTCCAGCTGACCGAATCAGCCCAACTTCTCGACGAGGATTTAAAAGACCTGCGCAAGGCCATCGCCGTTCAAGCGCGCCGGTTCAAAATGACGCCCATGATCGGCCGCAGCCACGGCGTCCACGCGGAGCCAATCACGTTCGGATTGAAAATGGCGCTCATGTTCGACGAATTCGGACGAGCCGAAGAACGGCTCACGCAAACGCGCGAACGCATTCGGGTTGGCAAAATAAGCGGTGCGGTTGGCACGCACGCACATGTCGATCCAAGAGTTGAGCGAGCGGTGTGTGAGAAACTCGGATTAAAGCCCGCGACCATTTCCACTCAGGTCGTGCAGCGCGATCGCCACGCGGAGTTCATGACGACCCTCGCTGTGATCGCCTCCAGTATTGATCGTTGGGCAACGGAGTTTCGACACCTTCAACGGACGGAGGTTCTCGAAGTGGAAGAATTTTTCGGCGAAGGCCAGAAAGGCAGCTCGGCCATGCCGCACAAACGAAATCCGATTACGAGCGAACGATTGAGCGGACTGGCGCGCGTCATTCGCGGCAACGCAGTCGTTGCGTTGGAAAATGTCGCCCTGTGGCACGAGCGCGACATCAGCCATTCCAGCGCCGAGCGGATCATTCTGCCCGACTCGTGCATCCTGCTCGATTACATGCTCGCGCAATTGCACGACCTGATTGAGCGCCTGCAAGTCTATCCGGAGCGCATGCTGCAAAATCTCGAGCTGACGAAAGGTTTGTATTTTAGCCAATCAATTTTGCTCGCGCTCACGCGCGCGGGCGCGGAACGCAAGACTGCGTACGAAGCGGTTCAACGCGCCGCGATGAAAACCTGGAAAGGCGAGGGGACCTTTGCCGAAAATGCGAAACGCGAGCCGGAAATCACCGCGAAACTTTCCGCGGCAGAAATCGATCGTCTTTGCTCACTCGATGTTCACTTCCAACATGTCGATGCAACGTTCAAGGCGCTCGGCTTGGATTGATTGCACGGTTATTTGATCGGATTGAGCAGCAGTTCGGCGATGCGCCCGGAACCGTCGAGCTTGACGGCGGTCGCTTCGAACCTGGCAGCACTTTGTTCCGGCGCTTTCGGATTGAGGGTGACCCGGACTTCGTTGGTGCGCCATTTCAAGATCAGCTGCGCCAGCTCAAATGTCGGCGAGAGTTCCACCTGAGCGACTTCGAGATGAGCAATTAACTCCATCGTCATCGGCGTGGTTCCGGCGGGAGTAAGTTGCACTCGCGCGTTCGGAATAACGGCGACGCCGCCAATTTCGAAGGCGCTTCGTGTTTGTGACGGTTGAAAGGGTTTTGCCGTTGGAATGAGCCGTACGGTGGAGATTTGTCCGTTTCCGTTCAGTTCCGTCGCTCCCAATTGAAACCCGATTTGCCCTGGAATCGCATTTCGCGCCGCCGGCCATGGCAAATGAAGCGAGACTGTGAGCGATGCCGGCTTCGCGCGAATTGTTCCCATTTGCAATTGCGGCGTCAGTTGCATCGACAAGACTTCCAAAAAAAGACCGAGCACGGCGTCGTTTTCACCGGTGCTTGCCATGCGCACAGCCGGAGTCAGTCGCCTCTGCTCTTCGAATTCTTCCTTTGCACGCGCGGGCGCGACAGCAGTCGTCCGGCTGACCGCAGGGGATTGTCGATCTTTGGGCGGCTTCGGAACTTGTTTAGTCTGGGTCGGCACAGCCAGTGTTTGTCGCACGAGACTTACGAGCGCATCCGAAAGAAACGGTTTTTCAATAGTGGCTACGACATTTTCAAACTGAGCCGCAGTCGCAGTCATTTCCGGCACGTGACCGGACATCATCAACACCGGCACGTTGGCCGTCGGTTCGTTTTGCAATAGCCGCCGGCAGACTTCGTCGCCGTTGAGATCGGGCAAACTATAATCAAGCAGAACGAGATCAGGAATGACGTGCTCAATCTGTCTCAATCCCTCGGTGCCATTGAGCGCGGTTGTGATCTGCAAATCCGGATCGGCCGTGGTCAGAACATCTTCCACGAAAATTAACAACATCTCGGTGTCGTCGATGACGACGATTTTCTTTCCGGCTTTCGCCCGTGGTTTAGTTGGCGCGGCTTTTTCTGCTCGAGAAACACTCGGCTTTTGCGCTGGTCTGGCTTCGCGTAGCGCCTCAACCACGATGGTGACCCAATTCTTCTGAATCGTGCGACGGGCCGAACCGGCCCTCTTCGCTTCGTGCATTTCTGTTTCAGGCCAGGTCAGGATTTCTCGCAGGGCTTCACTGCCGGTGAGTTTTCCCGTCTCGGCATGCCTAATTTGACCTTGCGCGAAATGAATTTCGCCAAACCGCTTCGTGCCTCCGTCAACTTCGACAACCACGGTCGCGTTGGCGGCGCAATGTAGAAGGATGACGTCAATTACATTGAGCGTGCCCAAACTTCCGCGCGGGCTCTCGGATTCCGATTCGCGCCAGGGTCCAAGCAACGCCTGAACGGCCGCTCCAAATGCCGCCAGCTCGAATGGCTTCTCGATGAATTGAAGTGCTCCGAACGACCGGCGCTCTGCTGCGATTTCGGCAGGAATGGCGGCACCGATCACGAGCGCTCTCGTATTCCCGTGCGCGCTTCGCATTTTCTCCAAAAAGTCCGTCAGACCGGGCCACGGCGGATCGACGTCGATGATGAACAGCTCAGGAGCGATCTCGGCGGCGAGCTTTTTCGCCTGATCGAGCGCGCGCGCTACCGAAACGTCGTGTTGCGGCGCAAACTTCTTAAGGGCCGAGCAGATGGCCGCCGCCAACGCATCGTACTCTTCGAGAAGAAGAACGCTACGGTGCGACGCGGCCCCGGCGGAAGATTGAAGAGAAGCAGGCACGTCGGCAACGGCTCAAGATTACGAGAGTACAACAAGCGTCAGACATTGGTCAAAGGAAACGAGGCGCAAGTTGTGTGCCTCTCTGGTGCGAAACGGCCGGGACTGTCGATCTTTATTCGTATCGCAGAGCTTCGATCGGATCGAGGCTAGCTGCGCGATAGGCGGGATAGAGACCGAAGCCGATGCCGATGCCTGAGCAAACGAGCAATCCGGCGATGGCCCAGCCGTAGGGAAAAATCAGATCGGCTTGGAGCCACACTGCAAGCAAATCGCCACCGACTACTCCAAGAACGATTCCCAAAATGCCGCCGGCTTCAGAGATGAAAACAGCTTCAGTCAAAAATTGGCGCATGATGTCGCGGCTGCGCGCACCAATCGATTTGCGCACGCCTATTTCTTTTGTCCGCTCGGTCACGCTTACGAGCATGATGTTCATGATCCCGATGCCCGCGGCCACCAACGCGATAAAACTGATGACGAACGCCCCAATGCGCACGATGCCGGCCACGGAAGCGAACGCGCTCTTGAGCGAGTCGTTGGTGTAAATTTCGAAATCGTTTTCCTGATTAGCACTAAGGCCACGCGCAATTCGCATCGCGCTAATCCCTTTGTCCAAGGTCCGGCTGTAGAGCTCAGTCGAAAATGGCTGGGTCGCGATGTTAACCGTTCGGTTGGCCTCGCCGTAATTCTCGAAAAATCTGGTGATCGGCATCATGCAAATGTCGTCCTGACTTTGCCCGAACGAGGTCCCTTTTTCCGCGAGCACGCCGATGACCGTGTAAGTATGTCCACTCATTCGGATGACTTTGCCGATGGGCGATTCGTGCGGGAACAACCGCTTCTCGATCATCTTCCCGACAACGAGCACGCTCCGCGCAAGATCGACATCTTCGTCGTTTAAGTTCCGTCCGTAACCGAGCGTGTAAGCGTTCGCGGTCAAAAAACTTCGGTTCGTTCCGACGACGGTAAGACTGGGCGTCGTCTTTATGCCGTTGTAAACCGCTTGCCCCTTGAGATCGCGACCAAAGCACTTGAGACAAATCTCGCGCGCGCTTCCCTCCATCAATTCGTAGTAACGCAGCGCTTGGCGATATGTGATATTGCGCCGGTTCTGATATTTCTTCTGCACGTTCCCACCGCCCGCGTCGATGTTCACCGGGTACTTCGCGAACTGAAAAATATTTGATCCAAGAAAGCTGATTCCATTTTCAATGGAGTACTGGAGCGCGCCAATTGCGGTCATTACCGAAATAATGGAGAACACGCCGATGGTGATGCCGGTCATGGTCAAGGCAGCGCGCAATTTGTTCGCGCCTAACGAACTAATTGCCATCGCTATGATCTCGCGAAATAACATGTCGATCTTGGTTGATGTTTATTCGTAGCGAAGCGCCGTCACCGGATCCAGGCGGGAGGCCGACCATGCGGGTGCAAAACCAGAAATCAGTCCGGTCATCACCGACACAAGCATACTGACCAGCACCAGCCCGGACGAAAAATGAATCGGAAAGGACGGAAAGGCGACGCCGATCAAAAAGCACATCAAAAACGCAAAGGTCAGCCCGATAATTCCGCCAAGTAGACAAAGCGCGGTGGACTCGATCAAGAATTGGAGGAGGATCGTCCGTCTACGCGCCCCAAGCGCCTTTCGCGTGCCGATTTCCTTGGTACGCTCCTTTACGCTCACGAAAGTGATGTTCATGATGCCGATCGCTCCGACGAAAAGCGAAAGACCGGTGATGAAAAGTCCCGCTATGGCGATTGAATTCTTGATCGGGTCAAGTGTGCTCTTCAATGCTTGCTGCTCGTTAATGCTGAAGTCGTCTCTTTTTTCCGGAGACAATCCGCGCACGCGTCGCATCACTCCCGCGAGCTCGTCTTTGGCGTCGGCCAGCTTCGTCTTGTCTTTCACTTTTACGAGAATCTCCGCTTCGCTTTTTGCCGTGAAATATTTCTGAAAGGCGGGAAGGGGCATCACCACAATCGAATCGAGACTAAAAAGTCCGAGAAACGAGCCTTGCCGAGAAATAACGCCGACCACTTTGAAGGGCTGACCGTTAATCAGGACCGATTTGTCAATCGGACTGGCCGACGGAAAAAGCGCATCGGCCACATCATATCCGATCACGCAGACATTCGCGCCTCCCCGAGATTCCAATTCGTTGAAAAACCGGCCTTCTTTGAAATCAAATGTCGATGTGATGATGTAATCCGACACGGTGCCGCGGATCAAAACATTGTTCACCTCGCTGTCCATGTATTTGACGCTTCGGTAAACACTGGAGGTCGGAATAGCGATAGCCAGGTTGGAGTTCGGCGTCATCGCGATCATGCGGTTGAGTCCATCCGCGTACTCGGTCTTGATCTTTTTGCGGTCGCGATAATTCCACCAATCGTCCACATTCTTCCACGGCCATTGCCCGACGTAGAGAACATCATCGCCGAAAATGGCCATGCTTTTGTCGAACCCGACTTGGATTCCGCCGATGGCGGTGCCCATCAAAGTGACGGCCACAATACCAATGATCACGCCGAGGGCGGTGAGAGTGGAACGCGTCATGTTCGAGCGCATTTGCGCGACCGCGATTTTCCAGCTCTCGCTCAGCTCGTAGAAGAAACGTTTCATTTTCGATCTAAGGCAGCGCGACCGTTTCCAATTCACCAACAGCTACTAGCTCGTCGCTCTCAATTACACCGTCTCGCAAACGAACCGTGCGGCGCGCGTGGCGCGCGACATCGGCTTCATGTGTGACAACGATGATGGTGTTGCCGCGTTGATAGAGATCTTCGAAAAGCGCCATGATTTCTTCGCCGGTTTTTGAATCGAGATTGCCGGTCGGTTCGTCCGCCAAAATGATGGATGGCCTGTTCACAAGCGCACGAGCGACGGCCACCCGCTGGCGTTGACCTCCCGATAATTCATTAGGCTTGTGATGAATCCGATCGCCCAGGCCAACATCGACAAGTGTCTGCGTCGCGCGTTCCTCTCGCGTCTCAGGGTCAATCCCCGCGTAAATGAGTGGCAGCTCGACATTACGTAGACTGGTTGAGCGCGGCAGAAGATTAAACGTTTGAAAAACAAAGCCGATCTCACGGTTTCGGATGGCCGCCAATTCATCATCGTTCATCTCGGCGACATTCCGTCCGTTAAATTCGTATCGACCGGATGTGGGCGTATCGAGACAGCCGAGCATGTTCATGAGCGTCGATTTGCCGCTGCCGCTCGGACCCATGATTGCGATGTATTCGTTCTTATGAATTTGCAGCGACACGCCGCGCAACGCGTGCACAATCTCTTCGCCCATCACGTAATCTTTTGTGATGTTCTCGATGTCGATCACGACCGGACCGACTGGTCTGATTGAGTCCCGCGTGTCCATCGCAAGATCGACAATTACTTCGTCGCTTCTTTATCGTACGTGACTTTGGCGCCGTCTTTCAACTTCCGGCTGATCGCACTGTAACTTCCCGAGATTACCTCGTCGCCTGGCTGAATGCCGGTCTTGATCTCCATGTAAGTGTCGTCCGCAATCCCGGTTGTTACCTTAATCAACTGTGCCTTGCTGCCTTTTTTCAGAAACACGACCTTCGCCAGTTTTTCGCGCTCCTCTTTCTGTATCGCTTTTTCCTGGCGCTCATTCACATAGTCCGCACTGTTGTCGCCTTTATCGCGCTGCGCCACTTTCTGCTTTTTCTTTTCTATCTCTTCCGGGCTCAAATTGCTGTCGCCGGTGCGGATCGTCACGGCCTGCATCGGCACCGCCACCACATCCTTCACCATGTTCGTTTCGATGTCTGCGGTGCAGCTTAGGCCCGGTTTCAACGTCACATCGTGATCGTCGATTCGAATTTTGACCTCGAAGTTAGTCACTTCTTCCTGCGTGCCGGCGCCCGTTGTCTTTCCGGTGTTGGCGATCTGGTAAACGGTGCCGTGAAATTTCCGATCAGCGTATGCGTCGATCTTGATGTTAGCCTTGTCGCCGACCTTCACGTTCACGACATCGTTCTCATTCACATCGACACGCCCTTCCATGTGGCTGAGATCAGCCACGCGCATGACTTCGGTGCCGGCGAATTGCCCCGTCGCTACGATGCGTTCGCCCAGCTTGCTATTTAGAATTGTCACGTTGCCATCGATTGGCGAATAAACCGTCGTCTTCGAAAGTTGATCGCGCGCCTGACTGGACCCCGCCTGTGCCCGCTCGATTTCATGCAGCGAACTTTCGTGCGTGTTCCTGGCCACATCGTAAGCAGCCTGAGCGGCGTTGTATTCCTGTATCGAAATCGTTTTCTTGGCGAACATGTCGTCGGCGCGCTTTAGATCCTGCTCCGTCTTCATCATCGTCGCCTTCTGCTGAAGATTCGTCGCCTTGGCTGAACTGATCGCCGCTTCCTGTTGCTCGAGCAATGCCTTGTAGGAATCCGGTTTTATCCGCACGAGCAGATCACCTTTATTGACCGCCTTGCCATCTTCGACCGGCAAATCGATGATTTCGCCGGCCACTTCGGGTGAAATTTTCACTTCCGTTTCCGGCTGCACTTTGCCCGTGGCCGAAACGGTTTGCACAATCGTTTTGCGCACCGCTTTTTCCGTCGTCACCGGAATCGGCTTCTCGCGCTTCGACAAAATGATGGAAACGATGATCCAGAGAATGAGCAACCCGGCCGCGCCGAAAATGATTTGGCGTTTGCGCCGAGAGCGCCGCTTCTTCGCCATCTGCGGGGTGATGGTGGGAGCCGGTGTGGTTGCGGTCTGATGCATGAAATTCGTCGTTAGGGGAGCCAGAAGGGCCAGAATTAATCTCACTTTAGACCTTTGCAAATGTAAACACGTTCACAACCATCGACAATTGGATGCGGCAGCCTGGCTCTTGGATTCAATTATTTTCGGCTTTTCCTGCCCTGCAGCGCTCCTGAATTCGCCCGATTGCCCACACCGCATGCTCCGCGATCAGCGGCTCGGAATCGGACGCAGCTCGCTGTAGTGCCGGCAAATCGTCGCGAGTGCCGATATTACCCAACGCAACACAGACATTGCGCAAAAATCCGCGCCGCTTGATCCGCTTGATCGGCGAGTTTCGAAACAGGTTCCGGAACTCGGCGTCGCTTAGCTTCAAATAATCCCGCAGCGCGAAACCGACTGTCGATCTTCGGGCCGAGAACGCGCTCTCCCGGGAAACTTGGGCGAACCGGTTCCACGGGCACGCATCGAGGCAATCGTCACAACCGAAAATGCGATCGCCTATCAGCGGTCGAAACTCGAGAGGAATCGACCCTTTCAGCTCGATGGTCAGATACGAGATGCATCGACGCGCATCCAGACGATGCGGCGCGGTGATGGCACCGGTTGGACAGGCTGTGATGCATCGTTTGCACGTGCCGCAGCGGTCTCGCGCCGGTCCGTCCGGCGGCAGTTCAAGCGTGGTTAAGATTTCCGCGAGGAAGAACCAGGTCCCGAGTCGCTCGTCGATCAACATCGTACTTTTTCCATGCCACCCGCTGCCTGCTTGCGCGGCGTGATCGCGCTCCAAGACCGGCCCCGTATCGACGTAGCATTTCTGTTCACCACCGAATTCGCGAAGGAAATTGTTGATCTTGTCCAGCTTCCTCGCGATGACCTCGTGATAATCATCACCCCACGCGTACCGCGCGATTCTTCCTCTGGAGTCGGCCCGCCCACGGGCCGGTCGCGCTTCAGCGGCGCGAGGGCGCGCCGCCTCCATCGCACCTTGAAAATAATTGAGCGCCAAAACAATGATCGAGCGCGCGCCCGGCAAAACCTTTTGTGGATCGGATCGTTTCTCCTCGCCGCGTTGCATGTAGCCCATCTCGCCGTGCGCTCCGTCTTGTAGCCAATCGCCAAATTCATTTGCGTGAAGCGGGGGAGCGCATGCGGCGACCCGGCACGAATCAAAACCAAGTTTGGTCGCGAATGCCGCCAGTTCCCCTTTCAACTCTGCACGCGAAAAACGTGGTGGTTCGTTTTCGATCTTAGTCGCTTTCGTCGCGATCATTTTTCGGCTTCCGGCAAATTCTCGATTTTTTTCAAAATTGCGTCGGCAACTTCGTCATGCGTAAGCCACGAGGTATCGACGCGGATGTTAGCAACTTTGGCATAAAGCGGCGCCCGTGCCCCCAATATTTCCGAAAGCACTTTTCTGGGATCTTCCGTTTGTAGCAATGGCCGATTGCCTTTGCGCGATACTCTTTCCAAAATCTTTTCTTCGTCTGCTTCGAGCCACACGACTGTGCCTAACCGTTTCAAAAGGTTGACATTTTCATCGCGCAGCACAATTCCGCCGCCTGTCACGATGATCGCGTGTCGATCAGGCGCCAACTCGCGCAGCGCTTGCGTCTCTGCTTCACGAAATCTTTCCTCGCCATGCTTGGAAAAAATCTCGGGGACTGAGAGCGCGAATTTCGACGCGACAATTTCATCCGTGTCAAAGCGAGCCAGCCCGGTGCGTCGCTGTAGACAGCGGCCCACGGACGATTTACCTGCACCCATCATCCCGATGAGGACAATCGATCGCGCCGAATCCATGGCGCAATATGCGATTGAAGATCGGCAATGAAAAGATCGACATCTTCGCTTTGGAATTCTGTAGGGGAAGCTGTTAGCTTCCCATGTTTCATTTATGTCTACGTCGAAATCTTCTTCTCTCGTCGCCGTCATCATGGGCAGCAAATCGGATTGGGAAACGATGCGCCATTCCGTTGAAACACTCGATGAACTCGGCGTGCCTAACGAAAGTCATGTTCTTTCCGCTCACCGCTCACCCGATGCGACGGCGGATTTCGCGCGGAAAGCCGCCGGCCGTGGATTGCGTGTGATTATTGCGGGCGCAGGCGCGGCGGCGCATTTGGCAGGAGCAATTGCGGGTTACACATGGTTGCCGGTCCTGGGCGTACCGATCCCGTCGTCAGAATTGAAAGGGCTCGATTCGCTTCTTTCCACGGCACAAATGCCCGGCGGAATTCCGGTCGGCACACTGGCGATTGGAAATGCCGGGGCAAAAAACGCGGCCCTTCTCGCCGCTGCGATTCTGGCCACGTCCGATGAGAAAGTTCGGCGGAAATTGGAGGCGTTCCGCAAGAAGCAAAGTGAGACTGTGCTCGCAGCCAAACTGCCGAAGTGAAGACTGAGATTTCAACCGACCGCGATGCGGCGGTTGAATTGCTGCGCAAAGGCGAAATCGTCGCGTTGCCGACCGAAACCGTTTACGGACTCGCGGCCGATGCGCTCGATCCGATCGCGGTGGCAAAAATTTTCGAGGCAAAAGGGCGACCGCTCTTTGATCCTCTCATTGTTCACTTGCCCAGTCATGATTCGCTGGAACGAGTCGCCGACGCCCCCGAGCAAGACCGACAATTGATTTTGAAATTGGCGGCAAAGTTTTGGCCAGGTCCGTTTACGATGGTTTTGCCGAAACGAGAAATCGTCCCTGAAATTGTCACCGCGGGTTTGAACACGGTCGCGGTTCGAATCAGCGCGCATCCGGTCTTCGCCGAAGTCGTTCGCGCGTTGGGGAAACCGCTGGCGGCGCCGAGCGCAAATCGTTTTGGTCGAATCAGCCCCACCACCGCGCAGCATGTTCTCGACGAACTTGGTGGCCACATTCCGCTGATCATTGACGCGGGGCCGACCACGCATGGAATTGAATCGACGATTGTCGCGATCCGCGATGGCAAGATCGACATCTTGCGCCGCGGCCCGGTTACATCAGAGCACCTGTCGGCCTTTGGCAAGATCGACATCGTTACTTCGCGAGAGAAGATTTCCGCACCCGGTCAACTCCCATCGCATTACGCGCCAGGGACTCCGCTTCAAGTCATTGAGGATACCAAATCGTTCTCGCCGAAACCGAACCAGCGTTGCGCGTTGCTTGCGTGGAATCCGACCGAAAAAGACAAACGCTTTGCCGCGATTCGCAATTTGAGCAAAGCCAAAGATTTGCGCGAAGCAGCGGCGAATCTATTTCGGTACCTGCACGAGCTCGATGAGCTCGATGTCGATCTTATTGTCGCAGAGCAGGTCCCGGAAAAGGGGCTCGGGGCGGCGATAATGGACAGATTACGCCGCGCGAGCGGTGGCGACGCACTTGTCGGCTGAATAGCATTGTTCGGTGCGGCGCTTCCGAATCGCAGCGAGCGGCTTACGACTCTCCTCTGACGGGGACAAGGCATACGCGCGAGAATACTCCGCCTCGGCTTGGGTGAGATCGCCCAGCGCTAGGTACATGTTTCCGAGGTACATGTGAGCCTGATAATCCTCCTGCTGCGCGTCTGCCGGCTGGCCTGGTTTCCGTCGAAGTAAGAATTCAGATAATTTTCTCATAGTCTTTATGCGAACGGTGGCCATCATCGTATAATTTGGGGCGGGGCGTCAATATAATTACTATAAATAATATAAACTCTGGCAAATCGCCTTTTCATCGAATTATCACCTTCTAAACGCAACTACCCAGGGTGACCGAGAGTCTAGAGGCTTAGCTACGCCCCCGGGCGACCATGGCCCCTTACATGCTGCTTGAAAGCTTCATCAGGATCCGGCCGGCCTGATGAGTTCGATGTCGATCTTATCGTTGCAGAACGAGTTCCTGATCAGGGACTAGGCGCTGCGATAATGGATCGGCTGCGGCGGGCCTCTCACGATTCTGATACGTGAGGCACGCCTGGATAAATCCTTTAAAGAGCGGGTGGGGCTTGTTCGGCTTGCTTTGAAATTCCGGGTGATACTGGCAGCCGACAAAATACGGATGATCGCGAAGTTCAATTAACTCGGCCAGCGTTCCATCCGGAGACGTACCTGAAATCACGAACCCTTTCTCGTTCATCTGATCGCGATACTTCATGTTGAACTCGTAGCGGTGCCGGTGCCGCTCCATCACTTCGCGCTCGCCGTAAATCTTTTCGGCAAGTGTGCCTTTTGCGATCTTGGTCGGCCAGGTGCCGAGCCGCATACTGGCGCCTTTGTTTCGAACACCACGTTGCTCTTCGAGCAAGGAAATCACCGGGTCCTTCGTCTCCTTGTCGAACTCAGTGCTGTTCGCGCCCGCAATTCCGCAGACATCGCGCGCGAATTCAATCGTGGCGACCTGCATGCCGAGACAAAGGCCGAGATATGGAATCTTGTGCTCGCGCGCATAACGCGCCGCTTTGATCTTTCCTTCGACGCCGCGTTCGCCGAAACCACCGGGGATTAAAACACCGGCGACGTCTTTGAGCTGGCTGTCGACGCGATCCTGCAAAGATTCCGCATCGACAAGCGTCAGATCGATTCCGCAATCCTCGCTGGCGGCCGCGTGAGTAAGCGATTCGTAAATGCTTTTGTAGGCGTCTTGCAGATCGATGTATTTGCCGACGACTGCGATCTTCACTCGCTTTTTCGGACTGGTGACGCGCTCGACAAATTTCCGCCAGTTCGCCAGATCGGGTTCCGGAGTTTTGAGATGCAGAAGATCGCAGGCCAGTTTGTCCAGGCCCTCGGCATGCAGCATTAACGGCACTTCGTAAACCGTGTGCTCGACGTCGCGCGCCTCGATCACCGCTTTCTCGGAAACGCTGCAGAACATAGAAAGTTTCTGTCGCAACTCGTGGTCGAGCGGCTTTTCCGTGCGGCAGATCAGCACCTGGGGCTGTAAACCGATCTCGCGCAGCTTCGCCACGCTTTGCTGTGTCGGTTTGGTTTTCAGTTCGGCTGCCGCCTTGATGTATGGCACGAGCGTGACATGGACGTTCACCACGTTCTGCGCGCCGACTTCCAGAATGAATTGTCGGATCGCTTCCAGGAACGGCAACCCTTCGATGTCGCCGGTTGTTCCGCCAATTTCTGTGATGACGATGTCGTATTTGCTCTCGTCGGAAAGCTCGCGAATGCGATCTTTGATTACATCGGTCACATGCGGAATCACCTGCACGGTTTTGCCGAGATAATCGCCGCGCCGCTCTTTTAAAATCACCGACTCATAAACCTGGCCGCTGGTGAGATTGTTATGGCGCGAGAGCACGCAGTTGGTGAAGCGCTCGTAATGCCCCAGATCGAGATCGGTCTCGGCGCCGTCGTTTAGCACGTAAACTTCGCCGTGCTGAAACGGATTCATCGTTCCAGGATCAACATTGAGATAAGGATCGAACTTTTGGAAAACAACGCGGAGACCACGCGCCTCGAGCAGCGTCCCAAGTGAAGCCGCGGCCAGGCCTTTGCCTAACGAACTGACGACGCCGCCGGTAACGAAAATGTATTTCATCGAGAGACTCCTCGGCGTCTTGCGCGAGCCAGTTTTTGCTCAAGCGCTTTTGCGTCAGTCGGCGTGTCTACGCCCGGCGATCCATGTTTCGTGACGAGCACATGAACCTTTACACCATTTTCGAGCGCGCGCAATTGTTCGAGCGATTCGGCGCGCTCTAGCGGCGTCGGTTTCCATTTCACGAATTGCAACAGCGTGCTGCGCCGAAACCCGTAAATGCCCTGGTGCCGCAAATATTTAATCGGAGCGGAGCGGTCGCGAGGGAAGGGGATGGCGTAGCGGGAGAAGTAAAGCGCATTGCTGCGAAGATCGACAACTACCTTCACCTGATGCGGCGACGAGGCTTCGGCGGCATTCTCGAACGGATGCCCCGCCGTCACGATGTCGATCTTGCGGTCCGACCGCAGTCTCTTGACCATTTGATCGATCAAATCGGGATCAAGCAGCGGCTCGTCTCCTTGGATATTAATCACGAAGGCGTATTGCTTCGCTTTGCGCACAACCTCCGCGATCCGGTCGGTGCCGCTTTGATGATGCAAAGAGGTCAAGGCGACCTCGGCCCCCCAGTCGAAAGCCGCATTCGCGATTCGCATGTCATCCGTGGCGATGATCACGGAATCCAATTTCTTCGCTCGCCGGCAACGCTCCCAAACGTGTCGAAGAAGAGGTTTGCCCGCAATGGGATGCAGCGGTTTACCCGGAAAACGCGTGGAACTCCAGCGTGCAGGAATAATTCCGACCGCTTTACTCATTTGTAAGATCGACAATCAACTTGGCTGCTTCAACAAAATCGCGTGCGATCCAATCTGCGCTACTTCCGTCGGTCATTTTATCGAAGCCGGTTTGAACCCGAATGGTGCGAACGCCTGCGTTGTGCCCGCATTCGGCGTCGATCTCCTTGTCGCCAATAAAAAACGACCGTGGAAGATCGACATCGTGGTCACGCGCCGCTTGCAAAACCATTCCCGGCGCCGGTTTGCGGCATTTCGACGGCTGCCCAGGAACGTCCGGACAAAAATACGTCGCGTCGATCAAACCATCACCGAGCTGGCGCAAAGTTTCCGCTTCGACCGCTCGATACTGATCGACTGTAAAAAAGCTGCGCCCGATCCCGCTTTGGTTCGTGATAATGATCAGTTTGTAGCCCTTATCCTTTAAACGTCGCAATGCTTCCGGGACACCGGAGAAAATCTGGACTTGTCTCGGATCGGAGCAGTAGTCGGCGTCGTGCATGATTGTCCCGTCGCGGTCAATAAAAACGGCTGGCGACTTCGCGTCACTCGACGTCATGCTCGAAGCTGTCGACCAATTCCTCGCGTGTCAGGGTGGCAGTGCCAAGTTTAGCGACGACAACCGCGCTGCCGTGATTGGCGATTTCGGCGGCTCCCAGTGGTGTCGCATCGCAAGCGAGCGCTAGGGTGAAGAGCGCAATGGCCGTGTCGCCCGCACCGGAAACATCAAACACCTGGCGTGCCTTCGTGGGAATGTGGTGTCGCGGCTTGTTCTTTTGAAACAGCATCATGCCGTGTTCGCCGAGGGTGATGAGAATATATTTCGTGTTCCATCTTTCCAGGAGCGTCGTGCCGGCGCGGACAAGATCGACATCATCCTGCGGAGAATCATCCGGATCGCGCCACGGAATTCCCGCGGCCAGAAACGCCTCCGTGCGATTCGGCTTCACCGCCGTCACTCCATTCCAATCAATCAAATTCCGCGGATTAGGATCGGCAGCGACGATTTTCCCGGCCGCGGTGGCGTCGCTTGCGATTTGCGCGATCAACTCGGCTGCGAGAAAACCTTTGCCGTAATCCTCGAAAATGATCGCGTCCAGCTGGGCCAACTTCTTGCGAACAGCCGCGACTACTTTTGCGATTTGGTCAGGAGACGGCGCGACGATTTGCTCGCGGTCCACCCGCACCACCTGTTGATGGCGGGCAATGATCCGCGTCTTAACGATCGTCGGAAATTTTTCGTCTTCGACGATATTGGCGATGTCGATCTTTTGTTCGGTCAGCAATTCGCGCAATTGCTGGCCGCTGCGATCCTTCCCGACCAGGCCTATGACGGACACTTGATCGACAAACTGGCGCAGGTTGCGGGCAACGTTGGCCGCGCCTCCGGGATAAAACGATTCGCCGGTCACTTCGACCACGGGCACGGGCGCTTCCGGCGAGATGCGGCCAACTTTCCCCCAAATGAATTCGTCGAGCATCAAATCGCCTATGACGAGAATGCGTTTGCCCGGCGCGCGGTCGAGAATTTGCTGGAGGCTTTTTAAATCCATGAGACAACTGTGGATGGGTGCAGAAAATGGGTGCGCGTTGAAAAAGTCAAAATTGTTAGGCGGAGATATTGTGCGAGTAGAGGTTCCTGCTTAGAGTTGCCTCCATTAATCCTGAATACGAAGCTGAAATCAACAGTCGAAGCTCCTAATGACTCCCTTTGCTAGATATTTAAAGCTGAGCGCGATCGCTGTTCTGGGCCTGACGGTCGGCGCGCACGGCGCCCAGGCCCCGCAGCACATCGACGTTAAGAAACTGTCCCAAAAAGTAGAAGACGTGGTAGTACCGCTGCCGGGCGAAATTTTCAGCGCGCTCAACAAGCTGGGCACGGTGAACTGGCGGGAACACGTTCGCAGCAACAAGGGCAGCAATTTTACAGAACGACCGCGCATTGCACTACTTCTTGGGACCGTGATTGCCGATGGCTTTATCGCCGTCCAGGCGGAGGACGCGCCGGCGGTGAAGGAGATCGGCCAGCGCGTGCAGGCGCTGGCGAGAGGAATTGGCGTAGAGCGCTCCATCACCCAACACGCCAAGGCGATCATTGAAGCGGCGGACAAGCGAAAATGGGAGAACGTGCGGCAGGAGCTCGATCGCACCCAGAATAGCGTGCAGCAGGCGATGAACGAAGTGCACGACGAAAAACTATCGCAGCTTGTCAGCTTGGGCGGATGGCTCCGCGGCACCGAAGTGCTGACGGCAGTCGTCGTAAAACATTTCTCAGTTGAGGGCGCCGAGCTCCTGCATCAGCCCGATCTCCTGATTTATTTTCAAACGCGGCTCCAGGGTATGCCGGAGTTAAACGTCTCGATTATCCGCGAAATTCAAAGTGCGCTGGTTGAAGTGAAGCCGCTCATCGACGTCGGCAATGCGCGCATTTCTGCGGAATCGGTGAAAAAGATCAACCAGATCACGACGCGCCTCGACAACGGGATCGTGACCAAGGACTGACGGCATTTTATGAACGGGGTCGCTAAATTTCTTTTACGCGGCGGTTCGCTCCTGGCCGCTTTGCTGGCATTCAAGTTTGCGGCTGTTGCTACGGTAGACGACGCGCAATCGTTCGCCCTGCAAGCGGCGGAGCCGTATGTGAAAGAGGGATTCCAGGTCCGCGAAGATTATTGGGGCGGCGATCTCGGTTCCGGCGAAAAGAAGGCTGTGCGGCAACAACTATTCAAGGGCAACGAGTACTGGTTCTGGATGGGCACGGAAGTCGAGCGGGCGAAGATCTCGGTGCACATTTACGATTCGGAAGGAAAACTGGCCGAGCAACCGGATAGTTGGGAAAAAGGCCACTTCGCCGCCGCCCACGTGATTCCAAAAGCCACCGGCAGCTATTTCATCATCGTGGCAATCGAGGAATCGCCGGAAGAACGCACGCATTGGGCGTTGGTTTACGGATTCCGCTAATGAAGTGGCATGCGCTTCCAGCGCATGGTCATCGGCAAGATGCCGATGCCACAGTTAAGGCATGACTGAAACGCGCACCTTGCAGTTTGACAACCCCCGGGACTTGCAGTCGCTCTACGCCAACGATCTCAAGCTCCTGAAAACGCTCGAAGATTCGCTCGGCGTAAAGGTGACGACGCGCGAAGGCTGGGTGAAATTGGAGGGCGAGCCGGAAAAAATCGATAAGGCGCAACGCGTCTTCGATCAGCTGGAAGCGGCTCGACAAAAAGGTGTGCCGATTCAAAAACACGAATTCCAATACGCGCTTAATTCGGTGAGCGAATCGCGCGACGACAATCTGAGCGACGTTGTCTCGACCAAGATCGTGACCTCGCCGCGGAAGCCGCCGATCGTCGCGCGATCGGCTGGTCAACGCAATTACGTCGAGGCGATCCAAAAACACGATATCGTTTTTGGAATCGGGCCGGCAGGTACGGGCAAAACTTATCTCGCGGTGGCGATGGCAGTGGCCGCGCTCAAAAAGGAACAGGTCAGCCGAATTATTCTGACGCGCCCCGCGGTGGAGGCGGGCGAAGCGCTCGGGTTTCTCCCCGGCGAACTGGAGCAGAAAATTATGCCCTATTTGCGGCCGCTTTACGACGCGTTGCGCGATATGCTCGAGCCGGAAGAAATCGAGCGGTCCTTGGCTCGGCAAACCATCGAGGTCGCGCCGCTCGCTTACATGCGCGGTCGGACTTTGAACCACGCTTTTGTCATTCTCGACGAGGCGCAAAACACGACGACGGAGCAAATGTTCATGTTGCTCACCCGTATTGGCCCGAATTCCAAATGCGTGATCACCGGAGACGTGACCCAAATCGATTTGCCGGCGAACAAACGTTCCGGCGTGGTCGAAGCTTTGCAGGCGTTAAAAAATGTTCCGGGCATCGCGACCGTTTATTTCACCGAACGGGACGTGGTTCGACACGAACTAGTGCGCTCCATCATCACTGCTTACCAACAGCACCGGTCGCCCGCGCCCGCCTCACGCAAATGAAAGATCGACAATTGTAAGATCGACAACCACGCATGTTCGATTTCTTAAAACGCGGACGGCTCATTAGACGCGGTCTTGCTTCGCGCAAAACGCGCCGGCGCCGGACGCGCAACGAATTGCTGCGCAATTTGGAATATTCGGTCTACATGAAGGTGTTCATCTTCGCCGGCTTCGTCGCCGGACTTGCTTTTCTCGTCTTCAGCGGGCAGCAGCCCGAGCCGACGAAGAACTTCGTCATCGCACTCCTATTTTTCGCGACCGCGCTGATTCAACTATCGATTAACCAGCCAAAAACCTTCGCACAAAGCTCGCGCCTCCTGCTCGTCTTCGGAATTATCCTGCTGCAACTGGCCGTCACCAAACTGGTCCTCGTGCTTTGCAACAGCGGCAATTACCGAATCCTCACGCCCGAGATGGGCGGGCTAATTACGCCTTATGCTTTTGCGCCTCTGGTGCTCAGCGTTTTGCTCGGCCGCAACCACGGCCTCTATGCCGCCGTCTTTGTCAGCCTTTGGAGCAGCGTTCTTTTTGGAAGAATCGACGCGCCGCTGCTTGTCACCAGTTTGATCAGCGGATTCACCGCCGTGTGGCTAACATTGCAGGTGCGGCGCCGCAGCAAACTGATCCGCGCCGGCGTCGGCGTTGGACTGGCCATCTGGTTGCTATCGCTCGCCTTCGGCGTCATCCCGCTCAATTTGTTTTCGCCGATCGCCAACGATTGGCGAATGGTCGGATTGCAAAGTGCATATGCCGTCGGAAACGGAATCGTGACCGCGATGATCGTGGGCGGCGCGATCCCAATTCTCGAGCACCTGTTTCAGGTCACGACTGATATTTCCTGGCTGGAAGCGTCCGATCTCAATCATCCGTTGCTCCGTAGGATGACGATCGAAGCGCCGGGCACTTATCATCACAGCCTCGTGGTCGCGAACCTGGCCGAGGCCGCGGCCGAAAAGATCGGCGCCAACGCCACGCTTTGCCGCGTTTGTTCTTATTTCCACGACGTTGGGAAATTGGTGAAGCCGGAATACTTCACCGAGAACATGAACTTCGAGCGCAACCCGCACGACGACCTCGCGCCGACCATGAGCGCGCTCATCATCATCGCGCACGTGAAAGAGGGCGTTGATCTCGCCCTCAAACACAAACTCAACCAGCGCATCATCGATATCATCCAGGAACATCACGGCACGTCGCTCGTTTATTATTTTTACCAACGGGCGATGCAGCAGCAGGAAGACGCGCGGGCGGGCGGAAAGATCATGAACATTCGCGAAGAAGACATTCCCGAAGTGCAGGAAGAAAGTTTTCGTTACGGTGGCCCGAAACCGCAAACCAAAGAGAGCGCGATCGTCAGTCTCGCCGACATTGTGGAGAGCGCCTCGCGCAGTTTGGAGAAACCGACTCCGCAAAAGATCGAACAGCTGGTGAACGAGCTGATCGAAGAGCGCATCGCGGACGGGCAATTGGACGAATGCGATCTGACGCTCGGCGAGTTAAGAGTTATCGCCGAACGGTTCCGATTTACGCTCATGACCATGCTGCACACGCGCATCGCTTATCCGAAACAGGAATCCAAGTTCGCCGGACCGGAGGACGAAAAGTTGCGGCCGGACGTGATGGCTGATATGCGCAGACCGCCCAGCGCACCGCCCGTCTCAGCCGCGTGAGCAACGCGGACGATATCGATGGTGGATCGGCCGCTCCGTCGGGCGATGCTAACTTGGCGCCGGAGGCGCATTATTTTTAACATCGAGCAAGGGACTGCTCGATCCACCAATGAAATAAAATGAGTGACGCGCTGCAGCGATTGCGCGATTGGCGCGCGCAGACAGCAATTGTTCTCGGCTCCGGTCTGAACTCGCTCGTTGCCGATCCAAAGGACGAGCAGGTAATTCCGTACACAAACTTTTCCGGGATTCCGCAACCTTCAGTTCCGGGCCACGCTGGGCGATTTGTTCTTGGGGAAATTTCCGGCAAGCACGTGATTTTCGCGCAAGGGCGCGTTCATCTTTACGAAGGATTCTCGGCGCGCGATGTCACCGCGATTGTTCGTGTCCTTGCCGAAGCTGGAGTTAAGCAACTGATTCTCACCAACGCCGCCGGATCGCTGAATCCAAAATTTAAACCGGGCGATTGGATGATGATCACCGATCACATCAACCTCACCGGAACAAGTCCGCTGCTTCTGTCGTCGTCCTCGGCTGCAATCTCTAGCAAGCCCAACTTCCTTGACCTAACCGAGGCTTATTCGGCTCAGTTGCGTGAAACCTTTCGCGCGGCCGCCCGCAAGTCCGCCAGTCGGACGGACTCGTCCCGTGGCGAGATCGACATCGTCTTGCACGAAGGCGTTTATGCCGGCTCGCTCGGGCCGCAGTACGAAACCCCGGCGGAGGTGCGCATGCTGCAAAAACTTGGCGCCGACGCCATCGGCATGTCCACCGTTCTCGAAGTGATTCAAGCCCGCGCTCTCGGCCTCGAAGTCGCCGGCTTCTCCTGCCTAACGAACCTCGCCGCCGGAATTTCGAAAACGAAACTGAGTCACGAAGAAGTGCTCCAAACCGGCAAAGAAGCCGCCGCAGATTTTGCGCGATTACTACAGGCGGGATTGTCGAGCCAACGAAAACAAGATTAGGTCGGGCGAATCAGGGCTCAACCGTAATCTCCAGCGTTGTTGAGGCTCGGCCTCTCCACACGGATAAGCCGAAAGCCAAAGCAGAGTCGAAATTAGACCGGAATTCGAAATCAAGGCGGTAGCGGCCCGATGCTCGAATTCCGAGGTCTTTCAGGCTTTGGTTCCAAATAGTACCGAGAAAGTGACCGGGTTCGAGCCGACTGAAATCCTCTTTCGAAGGAGGAGGCGCCATCGTTTCTCGAATGAAGTCTTGCGGGAGTCCCTTTCCATCGAGCGTCGATGCAAAGAGAGTGATAAAGTAATTCAGATCCCCATAGACATAGATTGGCTTGTCGCTGGTGTTAAGAACCTTGATCTCGATTGGAACAGGTTCATCCAATCGAGCCTTGTCTCGTAACAACCTTGCCGAGATTTGCAGACCCGGAGAATATTGAGCTACCACCGATGATGCGATTAGAGAAAAAACCAATACGGGCACGGCAGTTTTCATGATTGTTCTTCCAGTGCAAATCGAAGTGGCCCACCATAAATCCGAAATCCAGATTCCCGCATCGAGGTTCACAATGCCGGTGGATGGGCGCGTGGCTCGCGATCTTTGGCGGTGGCGGTGCTTGGTTTGGTGACAAACGGGCCACCTTCGAGCGGCGCGGCTTTGGTGAAGGCGACGTCGGGCATTTCGCTGGGGAGTCCTTCGAGCGGAAATTCTTTTCGAAGCGGAAAGAACGGGTAGCCGTCCCACATCAGGATGCGGCGGAGATCGGGGTGGCCGTTAAATTTGATTCCCATCATGTCGTAAATCTCGCGCTCGTGCCAATTCGCGGTCGGCCAAGTGTCGGAAACGGTATCGACCGCCAGATCATCTTCTGAGACGCGCAGCTTCAATCGCAAATGAACCGCCAGCGTCATCGAGTAGAGCTCGTAAACAATTTCGAAACGCGGTTCTTCGCCGAAATTGTCGATACTGGTGATGTCGATCAAGTAGTCGAAGGAAAGATCGTCGCGGCAGAACTTTGCGACTTCGCGAAGGTCGGCTGGCAGGATCGTGTAAGTCGTCTCGCCGCGGAACTCAGCCTTACTTTGAATTTTCGAGCCGAACAGTTTGCTGAGCGACGCGAGCAGTTCCTGACCTGTCATTTGAAGAAAGGATGAAGGTTGAAGGAAGAAGGATGAAACGAAAGCGGTGTCATTCCGCGCGAAGCGAGGAATCTCACAGTAGAACGGAGCGTCACACTTATTACCTTGTGTGATCCACGAGCTTTTGGGAGATCCCTCACCTTCGTTCGGGATGACAGAGCGGTCATGCGAGCACTCCGGCGAGTTTCTTAGTCAGCTCCGGTTTTTGCGCTGCGAATGATTTTTCGCCCGAAATTTTTTCCTGCAATTTCATCAGGCCTTCGAGCAACGCTTCCGGCCGCGGCGGGCAACCCGAAATGTAAACATCGACCGGCAGAAGTTGATCGATGCCTTGCAACACGGCGTAAGAGCGATACATCCCGCCCGTGGAAGCGCACGCCCCCATGGCGATGACCCATTTCGGCTCGGGCATCTGTTCGTAAATTCGTTTCACCGCCAGCGCCATTTTGTAAGTAACCGTGCCGGCCACGATCATGACGTCGCATTGCCGCGGCGAGAAACGCATGACCTCCGCGCCAAACCGCGAGATGTCGAACCGCGACGCGGCCGTTGCCATCAACTCAATCGCGCAACAGGCCAGGCCCATCGGCATCGGCCAGAGGGAATTCTTGCGGATCCAATTCAGGGCTGCGTCCAGGCGGGTGAAAATCACGTTGCCCTCGATTTTTGAATCGTAGGCCGACGAACGAGTTTCGGGCATGACAAACAGTAGCGTCACGAAACGCCCGCACGCAAGATCGACAATCGCAACATTGACACTCGCGCCCCTCTAGTAACACCTGGCTTTAGCCAGGTGGTTTCCGCTGTCCGCGAGCGAGAAGCCGTTTAAACGGCTTTCTACATCATCGCGCAGGACGAACACCGGTCTGAAGACCGGTGTTAATGCTCCTCGAACGGAATTGGCGCAGATTGCAGCCTAAGCCTCGCGATTGTATAGAACGACTCCCGACCGAACAATGAGTTCAACCAAACGCACGCATCTCGACGAGCTCGAGAACCAAAGCATTTTCATTTTTCGCGAGGCGTATCACGCCTTCAAGAACATCGCCATGCCGTGGTCGATGGGAAAAGACTCGAACGTTCTGGTCTGGCTGGCGCGCAAAGCGTTCTTCGGGCGCGTGCCCTTTCCAGTGTTGCACATCGACACGACCTATGAGTTTCCGGAGATGCTCGAGTTTCGCGAATGGGCGACCAAGCATCACAATTTGAATCTGATCGTGAAGATCAACACCGAAGCGCGCGAGCGCGGCATCGGCTACGAGACACACGATCCGGTTACCGTGACGCACGAACTAAAAACGGTGGCGCTTCAGCAAGTGCTGGTCGAATACAAATGGGACGCGCTCATCACCGGCATCCGTCGCGACGAGGATCCGACCCGGGCCAAGGAGAGATATTTTTCGCCGCGCAACGCGCAGTTCGAATGGGATTACAAAGATCAGCCGCCGGAATTCTGGGGACAGTTCGCGACGACGTCGGCAAAAGGCGAGCACGTGCGCGTGCAACCGCTGCTCGATTGGACCGAGGTCGACATCTGGCGTTACATCCAGCGCGAAAACATTCCGATCCCGCAAATGTATTTCGCGCGGAACGGAAAACGTTTCCGTTCGTTAGGTTGCAGCGCAATCACACACCCGATCGAAAGCAACGCGTCGACCATCGACGAAATCATCACAGAACTCGAAGCAACAAAAACAACCGAGCGGGCGGGCCGCGCCCAGGACCACTACGAGCGCAATGCAATGCAGAAGTTAAGAGCCAAAGGCTTTTTATGAGACCGGAAAGCGGAGACCGGAGACAGGAAAGAAATCATGGCAAGTAGCGAATTTCGAAAACGAACGTTCGAGTTTGGAATTCGATGTGTGCGACTTGTCGAGGCGCTTCCAAAGACAATGACGGCACAGACGATTGGGAAGCAGTTGCTTCGTGCGGGCACATCGGTTGGAGCAAATTACCGGGCAGCAGTGCGCGGACGCTCGCGAGGCGACTTTGTCTCAAGGATGGGAATCGTCGAGGAAGAATGCGACGAATCGCTTCACTGGATTGATGTGCTCGTCGAGCTCAACTTGGTTTCGCAAAAGCGTGTTGAAGAATTACGCAAGGAAGCAAACGAGATAATTGCAATCACCGTTTCTTCGATCAAAACGGCCAGAAAGAATTCGAAAAGGTAGCTTCATGCCGAAATCAAAATCACGTTCCCAGTCTTCGTCTCCGGTTTCTTCAGCTGCTGCGCAGCTAAAGATCGTGTTTGTTGGCCATGTTGATCATGGCAAGTCGACTTTGATTGGCCGCATTCTGCACGACACCGAGTCGTTGCCGGAAGGAAAGATCGACATGGTGAAGAAGGCGTGCGCGGCGGAAGGAATGGAATTTGAGTTCGCTTTCGTGTTGGACGCGCTGCTGGAAGAGCAGAAGCAAAACGTTACCATCGACACGACCGAGATCCGGTTTCAGACGAAACGGCGCAAATACGTCATCATCGATGCGCCGGGTCACAAAGAGTTCTTGAAGAACATGATCACGGGCGCGTCGCGAGCGGACGCCGCGATTCTTGTGATTGCCGCGAACGAAGGCGTGCGCGAGCAAAGCCGCCGGCATGCGTATTTGCTGAGCATGCTCGGCATCAAACAGTTGATCGTGGTCGTGAACAAAATGGACCTCGCGGATTTTTCCGAAAAACGTTTTCAAGAGATTGAGACCGATTACCGAAAGTTTCTTGTCGGTCTTTCACTCGAAGCGCGCGCGTTCGTTCCAGCTTCAGCCAAACAGGGCGAAAACGTCGCGAGCGCGACTAAGAAAATGAAATGGCATCGCGGTCCAAGCGTCCTGGAGTCGCTCGATTTGTTGGAGCCGCAAAAGGGAGATGTCGATCTTCCACTGCGGTTTTGTGTGCAGGATGTCTATCGCTTCGATGAACGGCGCATTATCGCCGGCCGGATCGAGACCGGAAAACTGAGGGTGGGGGATGAGCTTGTTTTTTCCCCCGCGAACAAGACTTCAAAAGTTCACTCGATCGAGTGCTGGAGCGCGACTGCTGATGGAGAAGCGGTCGCGGGGGATTCCATTGGAATCACGTTGACCGAGCAGATTTTCGTGGAGCGCGGTTATGTCGCATCACACCAGGCCGACACGCCGATCGAGTCCAATAATTTTCACGCCGATCTTTTCTGGATTGTGCGTGAACCGATGCGCCTCGGCCATCTTTACGATCTTCGCCTCGGGACGCAGGAAGTGAAATGCCAGGTGGTCTCGATCGAGGAAGTGATGGATTCATCGAGTCTCGAAACAAAGACCGACAAGCGCGAGCAACTGGAACGAAACGAAGTGGGACGGCTCACTATTCAAACGCGTGGGCCGCTAGTAATGGACAATCATGATCGCATTCCAAAGCTCGGGCGATTCGTAATTGTCGACGACGGTCAGATTTGCGCCGGTGGAACGATTTTTGGCGGCGTTTACACCGATCGCACCGTTGCGAAGAGCAAAAATATTTTCTGGATTGAAGGCAAGATCACCCCTCGCGCTCGCGCGGCGCGGAGCGGGCATCGCGGCGCGGTGGTTTGGTTCACTGGGTTATCGGGCGCAGGCAAATCGACGATCGCGCAAGCGCTGGAGCGCGAACTTTTCACTCGGGGCATGAACACTTATGTGCTCGATGGCGACAACATTCGCCATGGCTTGAATTCCAATCTTGGATTTTCACCCGAAGACCGCGTCGAAAATATTCGCCGCGTGAGCGAGGTCGCGAAGTTAATGGCGGATTCGGGCGTCGTTGCAGTCACGGCTTTCATTTCGCCGTATCGAATGGACCGGCGGCGTGCGCGCGAGATTGCGTTGGAGGGCAACGCCGAATTCATCGAAGTGTTCGTGGATGCACCGCTAGAAGTTTGCGAGGCGCGCGATCCGAAAAATCTCTACAAGAAAGCTCGGGCCGGCGAGATTCGCGACTTCACCGGGATCGGCGCGCCGTACGAGCCGCCGGAAGATGCGGAAATCGTCGTGCACACAGACAAACAAACCGTCGATGAATCGGTGGCGACAATTCTCGAACAACTCTTGCCCCGGCTAAGAGTGGACGAACCGAATGACTAAGCTGTCGCCGCCGATCAACCCGCCGCCTGAGTTGGGTAATCGATGACGTCGGCGTGACCGGAGATGATGACGTCGTGGACGATTTTTCCGAGCTCGGCCGCTTCGTACGGTTTGGCGATGACGCCGCGGAAGCCGAAATCTTGATAACGGCTCATGGTCGCATCGGTGGCGTAGCCGCTGGAGACGATCGCGTTCACGGTTGGATCGATATCAATTAATTTTTTGAGCGCTTCTTTCCCGCCCATACCGCCGGGAAGTGTAAGATCGAGAATTACGGCGTCGAAGCGCTCGCCGGCTTCGAATTTCTCGCGGTAAATATTTACGCCGTCGAGAGCGGTGGCCGCCTGCATCACTTGATAACCCAGGCGGGTGAGCGTGAACTCGACGAGCGCGCGGATCGCTTCCTCGTCATCAACGACGAGCACGCGGCCGGTGCCGGAAATCGCCGGTGTGATTGTTCGCGGCACCTCAACTGCCATTTCCTGATGTAGCGCCGCGGGCAGATAGATGGTGAATGTGGAGCCCACGTGCACTTCGGAATCAACGGTCATGAGGCCATTGTGATTCTTGACGATCGAGTAAGTCGTGGCGAGACCGAGACCATTGCCTTTCGGCTTGGTCGTGAAATACGGATCGAATATCCGTTTCATGTACTTTTCCGGTATCCCGACGCCTTCATCGCGAATACGAACGCAGACGTAATCGCCAGGCGGAAGATCAGGAACAGCGGGAGTGGTGGTCGTGTCGTAGTTAAAGTTTTCACAACCGACGTGCAGCGTGCCGCCGTTGGGCATGGCTTGATCGGCGTTGACGACCAAGTTTGCGATGACCTGGCTGATTTGGCCGGCATCGATTTCGGCCGGCCAGAGGTCGGCGCCAAATTCGAATTCGCTGCGATTATGGCTGCCGCGAAGCGAGAAGCTCACTGTGTCCTGGATCAGCTTGCCGATCGATGCCGTCTTCTTAATCGGCGCACCGCCTCGGGCAAAAGTAAGTAGTTGTTGAGCGAGATCCCGCGCACGCAGCGATGCATTCTTGGCGTCATCCAACCGAGTCGCCATTTCGTCGTTTGGCGGCAGCAGCAAGGACGCGAGGGAAATATTTCCAATAATCGCGGTGAGAAGGTTATTGAAATCGTGCGCGATGCCGCCGGCGAGCAAGCCGAGCTGCTCGAGTGTTTCCGCTTTGCGGCGCTCCGCTTCGGTGCGCTGGCGTTCGGTGATGTCGCGGAAAACAAGAACAACGCCGGCCACTTCGTTCTTGCTGTCGCGAATGGGCGAAGCAACCTGTTCGATGACTCGTTCGCTGCCGTCGCGTGAGGTGAGAGTGGCTTGCTCGGGAGAGTTGAGCAAGATCGACTGGGCTTCGCTGCGGTAGCCGCTCTTTTGCGCTTTAGCCTGAGTCGCCAGGTCAATCGTAACGTTGAAGACCGATTTGAGCGGTTGGCCGATGGCTTCCTCCGCCTTCCAACCGGTCAACCTTTCGCCTTCGTTGTTGATAACAATGATTTTCCCGTGCACATCGGTTGTGATAACGCCGTCGCCAATGGAGCGAAGCGTGACGGCGAGGCTTTCTTTTTCGGCCGCGATCTGTTGTTCAAATCGCTTTCGCTCTGTCACATCTCGCACCATCGTGACGTAGAGTCGTTGTTGATCGACGATCATTTCACTCAACGAAATTTCGATTGGGAACGTGGCCTGCCGCCGGGTGCGGCCCACAGCCAGCAGCGTGCTGCCGGTGCGCCTGACCATTTCGTTCCAGGCGCATATGACCGGTTTAGCATCATGCTCGCTTGCGTATCGTTTCGGCACGAGGCGTGTGAAATTGTGTCCGACCATTTCGTTGTCGCGACATCCGAACATTTTTTCCGCGGCCGGATTCATCGAGCAAATGCTACCGGCATCGTCGACGGTGATCACGCCATCGAGAATGTTCTCCATAACGGAGCGGATGTGTGTTTCGGCGCCTTCAAGTTTGGCCAGTTGCCGGCGCACGAGAACAAAACTGTAACTGTTCGAGACAACCAGTAGCCCGACGGCGAAAAAGGCGACAAAAGCCAGGACTGAAGTTTTGAGAATCCTTTCCCGCGTCGCCGAACTGGCCCGCATTTCGTAAACATTGAGTTCGTTCTTCTCGAAATTCGTGACCATCTGGCGAATGTCGGCCATTTGGGCCTCGCCGCTGCCGAGTAAAGCCGCGACGTCTTTGCCCGCGCGCTTTGCGTCCATTTCCGGAATGGCAGAGCTGTTAATCCAGCGCTCAACATTCGACCTGATCTCCGCCAGTAACTGCGCTTGGGCAGGGGAATTCGCCACCAAGATCAACAAGTAACCATTGTAGGTATAAAAATCCGCGGTTGCGCGCTTGTAGGCTTCCACAAAACTGCTTTCACCCGTCAATAAATAGCCGCGTTTCTCTTTCTCCATTTCTACGACCGCGCGCTCGAGCTTTGGCAGGAAATCAAGTATTTGGGTCGATTGCGTGGCCCATTCCTGTTCCTGCATTCGTTGGTTGAGGACGATCTGCTCCTCGTCCTGGAGTGATTGAAGGACTTCTCGCGCCTGATCAAGGAGCGAATTGCCGAGAGAAACCGATCCCATCGCACCGGCCTCGGGTGTCGCACCCGTTGCGCCCTTCGCTCGCCGGGCGTTGATTTCCGGCAGAGCCACGGCGTCGAGCCACTTTTGAACAACTTCCTGTACTTTCATGACGCGCTTGCGCTGTTTGGGGCTGTCCAGAATGAGCGCCGTCAAATCCTCGACTCGGCGTTTGAGCAATTCTCGCTTCCGGTCGAACGGGGCAATGTAAAGCTCATTGCCGCTCAATAAATAACCGCGATGACCGCTTTCCAGCGCGGCAATATCGTTCTCGATCAAACTGCTAAGTCGAATCACCTCGATCGTATGCGTGCGCAGGGCGTCTCGGTAATGGTTGCGCAGCGTGACAAGCAAAAAGACGCCGGCGAGAAAAATGATGACCGCGACGCCGACGGTGGTTCCGGAAAGGAGCTTGAGGTGAAAATGTCTCTGGCTAAAGAGCGAGTCCGCGATCCGGCGAGAAAGAGAGCGCCGGCGCGGTTTAGGCGTAGTCGAAATGGTGGCCGCGGACGGCTGATCTACCATAATTGCTAGAAAGCAGCTATTCTGCCAAAAATATCCATCCGCTGCCGGAGGAACCCAAAGCAGCCCTAGTACCACACGCGAACTAGAAACAATCCATCGGCCGGCGCCGTGAGACGCGCGCCATTCGCTCGGCCGGAAAGCAACCGCGCCGCGATGTCGTCCACGGTCAGTTTGCCCAATGCAGCCTGCGACATCGAGCCGACCATGAGTCGAACCATCTTGTAAAGAAAACCGTTCCCATCGAACTCGATTGTGAGGCCCGGACCTTTGCGACCAACCACGATGGAACGAATCGTTCGTGTCGTGCTCGTTTCGGATTTGCCACGGTTCGCCGCAAACGCGGCAAAATCATGTGTCCCGACGAACTGAGCCGCGGCGGCTTTTAGAACATCGAAATCAAGCTTGGCCGGAATGTGCCAGGCACGCGCGAGCTCTAATGGCGGCAGGATTGGCCCTGACCAGATTCGGTAGCGATAAACTTTTCCTTTGGCCGAAAAGCGCGCATGAAAGTCTTGTGCGACATACCGGCAACGCAAAATGCGAATCGTCGGCGGCAAAAGAGAATTGAGCGCAGCCGTCCAACGCGCGGTCGATAAACGACGATCCGCAAGATCGACATGTGCGCACTGCGCAAGGGCGTGCACTCCTGCGTCGGTTCGTCCTGCGCCGTGCACGCGCGTAATTTTCCCGGTTATCTTTCGGAAAGCGCGCTCCAAATTGTCCTGCACCGTGTTGCGGTGCGATTGGCTTTGCCATCCGGCAAACGCCGCGCCGTCGTAGGCGACGATCAATTTAAGCCGCTGCGGCATTCGCGTCAGCGCGAAACGTTTTCAGAACGCGCGACTTCGTGTTGTCGATCCAGATAGCCTTGCAAGATCATCTGCGCTGCGACTTGATCGACATAAGCGCGCGTGTCTCGCGTTTGTTTGCCCGCTTCACGCAGGGCCCGATTGGCGGCGACCGTGGTCAAGCGCTCGTCCCAGCTGGTAACTTCGCACGGCAATGCCGCTCGCAGTTTCTCCACAAATTGAAGCGCTTCATTTGCTGATTGGCCAATCTCGCCGCTCATGTGTTTTGGAATTCCGACAACCACATTGTCGACCTTTCTTTCACGAACGATCTCGTTGATCCGCGCAACCGCATTTTGTTTCGACGAAATGGTCTCAAGTGGATGCGCGAGCAGACGAAGCTCATCCGAAATTGCAATCCCGATGCGGGCACGGCCAAAATCGACTCCCAAAATCGGATTCATCGCCTGACTACTGCAACTCCGGCGGAAGTTTGCCGACCAAGTCCTTGATTTTTTCCGCCTGATGCCGATGACAGACCAAAACTGCGTCGCTGGTACGCACGACAATAAGATTATGCACGCCCATCAACGCCACTCTGGTTCCATCCGCATCAAAGACAATGTTGTTGCTCGAATCGACCGCGGTCAGCGCGCAATTGGCCGCGTTATTTTGCTCGTCGTTCTTAAAATAACGCGCCACCGCGCTCCAACTCCCGACGTCATCCCAATCAAAGCTGGCTTCCACCACCAGAACGCGATCGGCCTTTTCCATGATGGCGTAATCAAATGAGATCCGCGGCAGTTTACTAAATCGCTCCCGCAAAGCTTTCTCGAATTGTCCCGGCGCCCGGATTTGGGAAATAAAATCGGCCAGCTCCGGCGCGTGCCGGTTGAATTCGCTTAGGACCGTCGGCACCGACCAGACAAACATTCCCGCGTTCCAGCGAAAATTTCCTTTGCGCAAAAACGATTCCGCCAGATCGACGTTCGGCTTTTCGCGGAAACGCACCACGTGATGGACCGCAATTTTGCCATCGCTGTTGCGCAACTGCACCGGTTCGCCCTGTTCGATGTAACCAAATCCCGGGCAGGCCCACGTCGGCTTGATGCCGATCGTTACCAGCGCGCCAGTCTCTTCCGCTGCTGTCGCCGCTGTGTTCATCGTCGCCTGAAACGCGGCGCGATCAGCGATAACGTGATCAGCCGGCAGCGCAAGCATCGTCGCGGCGTGGTCCCGGGCCGCGACCCAACCGGCCCCTAGCGCAACCGCCGCCGCCGTGTCGCGCTTGGCCGGTTCGGCCACGATGTTTTCTTTCGGAAATTTCTTAAGCACGTCGCGAACGGACGCTTCTTGTTCAACATTTGCCAGGATGAGAATGCGCTCACGCGGAATGAGACCCTCCAGTCGCGTTACGGTGTCCTCGAGCAGCGTTCGTTCGGAAATGAGACGTAGCAATTGCTTTGGACGAGCGCGCCGGCTCAACGGCCAGAAACGTTCGCCGCTGCCGCCGGCGAGAATTAGCGCGTAGATTGAATTAGCCATGTCGAGGCAACAAACTGCGAAGTGACAAGTTCACGCAGATGCGCAGATTTTCCCGTTTCTTTTTCGTAAACGAGACGTATAAGAATAGGCGATGTCTCTCCCGATATCCATTCCAAAAACTCCAGAACCGCTCGACAGTTTGCTCGTTTTGACGCGCACCGCTTTCGGCCTTGGCATCGGAATGCTCGTGGCGGACAAAATCAAGCGCCCATTTCGACAGGCCGCGGCGATTGCTCTCGTCTCTGTCGGCGCGCTGGCTGCCGTTCCCTTTCTCGTCAAAGTCGCTTTAGAACGAATCAATCGACCGGAATCGGAACGTGGGAGCCGTGCGCGGCTGCAATCTATTCGCGGAGATTCCGGGTATTCGTCCGAGAGCGACATTTACTAGTTGTAGAGGCGCTTGTGCCAAGCGCCTGTTTTATTTACTTCGGCGTTTGAGACAAACGCCGCTACAACCCACAAGGCAGAGGCTTGCGCTACATTCTTCCGCGGATTAAGCGTGCTTCGCGACATGGCTCGTACTTCGACATCTTCCGCCGAATCGTTGCGCGATTTTTGCCGTGAGATTCTAAAAGAAGAAGCGCTGCTCCGCCAGGGTGGGGGCAAAGCCGGTCTGGACCGGCAGCGCAAACTCGGTCGACTGCCGGCGCGCGAGCGCATCAGTCATTTGCTCGACAAAGACGCCCAATTTTTCGAGATCGAACTTTGGGCGGCTTACAAAATGTACGAGCAATGGGGAAACATTGCCGCCGCCGGAACGGTCGCCGGCATCGGAAACATCTCCGGAATTCCGTGCATGATCATTGCCAACGACGCGAGTGTAAAAGCGGGCGCGTTCTTTCCGCAAACGGTCAAGAAACTGCTTCGCGCGCAGCGGATCGCGTTCGAGTGTTCGCTCCCAATTGTTTATCTCGTCGATTCCGCCGGCGTATTTTTGCCGATGCAGGATGAGATTTTTCCGGACGAAGACGACTTTGGTCGCATCTTTCGCAACAATTCAGTCATTTCCGCGGCTGGCATTCCGCAATTCGCCGCCATCATGGGTAACTGCGTTGCCGGTGGCGCATATCTGCCGGTGTTGTGCGACAAAGTTTTGATGACGAAAGGCAGCGGTCTGTATCTCGCCGGTCCGTCGCTCGTTAAAGCTGCCATCGGACAAGTGGTCGACGCGGAAGAGCTCGGTGGCGGGCAGATGCACGCGGAAGTTAGCGGCACAGTCGATTTTTTCGAAAAGGACGACGTCGCATGTTTGAAACGATTGCGCTCGCTCGTCG
>DASYVQ010000091.1:0-2311 GCA_035936875.1 Chthoniobacterales bacterium | reverse complement strand
TCCGCGTCGACAAAGAGCCATCGATCCGCCAGCTTTATGAGATCGCTGAGCTCGGCAAGGCAGATGGGGAGCCGACGCGCGCTCCGCAGTTCATGCGCCTGCTAGTCGCACCCAATCAATCGCGGATTGAAGGTGACGAGTTGGATTTTCGCGATGAAGTCATGGCGCAAATTTTTGACAAAGGTGATCCTAGGCCGAAGCGCGTTCTCACATTTCTCATCGAAGTGACCGACGAGGGTTCGACCCATGGAACGCCCGTGTTTCAGAGGCGCACTTTCAAGAATTGGCGCCGCGTCGGCAAAATCACATTTGATAATGCCGTGGCTTCCTACAACGGCGATCATGTGATCCACTTTCATCATCCGTCCTGGCGAAAGGACCGGAACAATCCAGCTACGGCTACTCGCCAAAACGAACGAAAGGTTGGCTGACTACGAGAGGAGGCTAAAGCTCCGTATTTTCTTTCCAACAAGGCGGCTGATCGCAGACGAAAATCAGCGTAGTGCGGCAACGAGATAAACCAGTCCTGCCGCACAGATCGCGCTTGAGCCAACACGCAACGCCCAGCGCGGGATCCATTCAGGATCGACGGCGCGACTGCGGTAGACGCGCGTTATTTTGAGCACTCCAAAAAGTGGCAGAGCGACGAGTTGGTGCCCGATCTCGACACCGAGACTGAACCCGCCAATGGCAGTGATGATCGCAACTCCGGCCATCCCTTCCATCGCCGAGAGCAATCCGCCGGCAAAACCGAGACCGTGAAAAAGCCCGAAACCAAACGCGACTGCAAGCCTCATCCAGCCGCGACTACGCGAGGGGGAAAAAAGATTTTGCGCCGCGACGAAGACGATGCTGGCGGCGATGATCGGCTCCACGATCCGGTTCGAAAGTCGTACCAGGTCGAGCACGGCGAGCGTGAGGGTGAGCGTGTGTGCGAGCGTGAACGCCGTCACGACTTTCACCAGATCCCATATGCTGGCGACCGCGAGGACAAGACCCGCCACGAAGAGCAAATGATCGTATCCGCCGAGAATGTGCTGAATGCCGTGGTGCACAAATGCCATGGCCATCGCCCGCTGGTTCAGGCCCGGCGCGGGTTGGGCGCCGGCGACGTTCCCATTGCAAGTAAACCTCAGCGGTTGGCCCGAAGTGAAAAGCAGACCTTCGGCGACCGGCTGGTCCTGCTCCGAGATGCGAACGATGTAACTCGCTTCCCACCGATTGCCTGGCGCGAAAATGAATTCGTTGAGCACATCCTGGCGCAGCACAATCGCCCCGGGAAGATGTCGATCTTTGGTAAAGTCGAACTTCAAATCGTAGGTGATCCGGTCTTCGCGTGTTGTCTTGCCAGGCGGCGCGATGCCCGCGACCTGCCCCGCCAGCGGAACGCCATCCGCTATCAGATGGACATGCGCGAGCAAATATTGGCCGTGCCGCCGCCAGACATCATTGAGAGTCGTGCTTACGTCTGCTTTCCGGTCAAAAGCTTCGGCAATAAACGCTTCTTCAGTAGATACGCGGGCGCGGATGTCGATGGAATCGGCGCGCACGGAAATTTCCATGGCACCCTGCGCAACAGGATGCGCCATTGCTACGAGCGTGGCGGAGTGTAGGACGGCAAGAAGACCAAGAATTCGGATATTCATTAACGATGGACGTGAAATGCGTTGTAGCGAGGGTTGACCGCCAGCGCCTCTTGCAATTTGGCCGCACCTCCGGCGACATCCCCGGCTCGCATGAAGATCGTTCCTGCGTGATAAAGAATGTGAGCGTCGTGGGTCCCGGTGGCGAGCGCTTTCGAAATCGCGTCACGTGCTTCCTCGATTTTTCCCGCTTTGTAAAGCGCCCACGCTAAGGCGTCGTACGCTTGAATGGTGTGACGCAGCGTGAGATCACGACGCGCGCATTCCACGGCCTTCTTCGCGTCGTTGATCGAGTCAGCATAAAAGCCGGCGAGATGATGAAAGTAGAGTGCTTCGCCGTGCTCAACTGATGCGACGTAGGCGGCGAGCGCGCGATCGTACCATGGTTCTGCCTCGCTCGCTCTTCCCGCGAAAAGGTAAAGATCACCGAGTGCCTGCATGAACTCCGGTCTCGGCACGCGCTCGACCAGCAGTGTGTAAAGGGCGACCGCCTCTTCAAGCCTGCCTTGCGCGCCGCGTAGCTCGGCTAAATGGTCCAGCGCCGCATAATAATCGGGCTGCGCGGAAAGCGCGGCTTGGTATTGTTTTTCAGCCTTGTCCCAATCGCCCGATCTGAAAGCGATTTCGCCCAGCTGAACGTTACACTGCGCGACCAAATCCGGCGCTTC
>DASYVQ010000090.1:0-8373 GCA_035936875.1 Chthoniobacterales bacterium | reverse complement strand
TTTCGTATGCGATCGCTGGACCGACCCCAGTCAGCCCGGGCGGAGCTGGCTATAACACCCAACCAGTGGGTTCGAGCGCGGGAGCCCCTGCGAGCAATAATTTTGGCACTCAAGGCGCATCAACCAACACTTCGCCGGCTTCCACATCTGGTTCGCAAAGTAATTCCAACTCCGGCAGTTCAAGCAGTGGGGATGACCAATCGCAGGAGGTGGGAAAGGATGCGGATGGATTCCCGATTCTAAAAGGAAAGCCCGGTGCGGAGCGCGAGAAGATTATCCAATTGAAAGATGGCCAGACGCTCCCCACCAGCGGCGTGGACCCCAAGTTCCAAGGGAGTCTCCTTAATACAAGGGTGGATTCGATCGCGAGCATCGCTCCTAAAAAAAATAAAAATGCCGCCGCCGCCAAGGTAGAACTCCAACTCCAGACGACGAATCCAAAAACTGTTGCCAAGGATGGCGCTGATCCGCAGAAAAAGAGCGAACCTGTCTATACTCGCTCAAGCGAGAAGCCGTCTCCAACCCCCTCACCAACCGCCAAGGCTTCTTCAGGCCGAACGCCGTAACTGTGGCGGCAGCGCCATGCGAAGCGTATTTATTCGCGCTTCGGTTTGAGCAGCGGAAAAAGAATTACGTCACGGATTGATTCTGCGCCGGTAAACAACATCGACAATCGATCGACGCCGAGGCCGAAACCCCCGGCCGGAGGCATCCCGTGCTCGAGGGCGCGCAAAAAATCTTCGTCGATCTTTTGCGTTTCCTCCCCCGCCTGATCGAGCAAGCGCTGACGTTGCACGTCGGGATCGTTCAACTCGGTGTAGCCGGGCGAAATCTCCACCCCATTGATAATTAGTTCGTAAACGTCGACCAGCGCCGGATCGGCCACGTTCTGTTTGGCAAGCGGGACAAGTTCTTTCGGACAATGCGTGACGAAAAGCGGATCGAAAGTCTTTTCTTCGATCAGTTTTTCAAAAACGTGTTGGGTGACCTCGAAATCGGTCAGTTGCGGAACAATCTCCAGCTTGAATTTGCTGGTCGCCCGCTCGCGCCGTTGTTCGCTTGTCAATTCAAACCAATCTTTGCCAGCGACTTCGCGGATAAGATCGACATATCGCGCCCGTTGCCACGGCCGCTTCAAGTTGATTGTGCGAATAACTTTTCCATCGGCATCGCGATGTTCGATTTGGAGCGAGCCACAGATTTTTTCGGCGACATGGCAAATCAATTCTTCCACCAGGTCCGCCATTTTTTCGAAATCGGCATAGGCCCAGTACGCTTCGAGCATGGTGAACTCGGGATTATGTTTTCGCGAAATCCCCTCATTCCGGAAATTGCGATTCAACTCGAAAACCTTGTTGAATCCCCCCACAAGCAAGCGTTTGAGATAAAGTTCCGGCGCGATCCGGAGATAAAGATCGAGATCGAGCGCCTTATGATGGGTGCTGAATGGTTTGGCGGCGGCCCCACCGGCAACGGTTTGCAGAATCGGCGTTTCCACTTCAAGGAAACCGCGCTCTTCGAAAAATCGCCGGATCTCGCGCACCATCGCAATGCGCTTTGCAAAATTTTCCCGCGATTGCTCGTTCGAAACAAGATCGAGATAGCGCTCGCGATAACGCGCTTCGACATCCTGCAAGCCGTGCCATTTTTCGGGCAACGGCCGCATCGATTTGGCCAGCACTTTGAATTTTCTCGCTTTCAGCGTCGGCTCGCCCGTTTTCGTCAAAAAACAAACGCCCTCGACTCCGACGAAATCGCCCAGGTCGAGAAGATTGAAGATCTCCATCGCCTCTGGACCGATTTCTTTCGCGTGAACATAAACCTGAATCCGGCCGGTCACGTCGTGAAGATCGACAAAGTGGCTCTTGCCCATGTCGCGATGGGCAGTCACGCGCCCTGCGGCTCGAAACGTTTCGCCTTCCTTGAATTTGGCGCGGAGCGCCGCGATCTCACCGCTGATCTCAAATGCCGCGCCAAACGGTTCCACGCCCTTCTTCCGCAGCGCTTCCAGCTTTTCGCGTCGTTGCGCGATCAGTTCGTTTTCCGGCTCCATCCTTGGCGAGCGAATGTAAATCGGCATCGCAAAATGAACAGTCAGAATGCGATGAAACCGGCCGCCGCGCCTCGCCGCTAATATTGGTTTGCCAAGAAAAGATCGACAATGAGATATTGGAGGTGGATCGAGCAGTCCCTTAAATGCCAGTCCGGTCCGCCAACTGGATGGACTCGTCCCGGGGCGAGCTCGGACCGATCCATTTTACATGCCACTCGATTTACCGGAAACGACCTCGAAAATAGACGGGCCGCTGGTCAAACAATTCTCCGTCTTTTTGGCGAACAAGGTGGGCGCGATGCTCGAGATCGTGAAGTTGCTGAACGCCCATCAGACCCACATAGTGGCGATGAGCGTTTCCGAATCGACCGACTCCGCAATTGCGCGCATCGTGGTGAGCGACCCCGAAGGCGTGGAACAACTGTTTCGGGAACACAATATCGCATACGGAATGTGCGAGGTGGTCGTTGTGGAGATGCGCGAAGTCGCGACCCAACTGGCTAAGCTTTTCGCCGCGCTCTTCATGGCAGAAGTCAACGTCCATTTCACCTATCCATTGCTCACCCGGCCGCGCGGCATGGCCGCGCTCGCGCTCCACGTGGACGACAACGAATGCGCCTCGTCGGTGTTAATGGGCGCCGGTTTCAAGCTGCTCAGCCAGGCCGATATCTCCCGCTGACAAGTAGGGCTTCGATAAAGTTGACACGGTCGCGGCCCTGTTTAGAGAAACCAGTTACTCATGCCGTCTCTTACATTTCCATCGGTTCCGCGCTCCGATAAAACCTTTAGTATCGGCTTGGGCGCAATCGTCGCCTTCGCGGTAGCCGAAATTGTTTGTGCTGGTTTTTATTACATCGGACGGACGCATGGCGCGCACACAGCAGCGGCGCCGGCCAATCTGCCTGGGGTTGCACCCTCCGCGCCGCCAGTTGCGCTTGCCAACGCTACGCCGCCGGCACAGACCGCGCCCACACCGATGGGCAGCCTTCCTCCATCGACAGCAGCATTGTCGGCCGCAGACCGGCTTTTGAAGGAAGCAACAGAATTGCGCGAACGGGGCGACACCACCAACGCGCTGGCGCGTTTGCAGGAAGCTGCGGAAAAAGAGCCAAAAAATGCGCAGGTGCTGGCCGAGATGGCCACGATCTACGAATCGATTCAGCTCTTCGAACGATCCAATGAAACCTGGCGCAAAGTGCGAGACATCGGCGCCACGGCCGGGCCGCTTTACGAACTGGCCGAGAACAAGTTAAAAACCGGTGCGCCGGCAGGGGCTGCCGCGGGACCGGGTTTGGCCGGAGTTTCGCCGCTCGATACTGGAACTTCCCGACCCGGGACAGACGGAATTCCCGCCGGAGCAACGCTCGCAATTACGGAAGTGAAAGCCACGGAAACACCTGATCCGGACGCCGACACAAATCTGATGCTCCGCATTGCTGTGAAGAAGCGACCAAACGTCGTGCTCGATCACACCAAGGTAAAAATCCAGGTGTTCTTTTACGACACGGTTGCAGACAAGGAGATCAAGTTAACCGACGCCGATGTCAGCTATGAATGGCTCACGCCGAATCACGATTGGGCGAATACCAATACCGAAACCCTGGCCGTGACTTATATCCGGCCAAAAAATAAAGCTCTGTCATCGGAGTCGGCCCTCGCCGCCGCTGCCGCCGCGGTTAATCCGGGAAAAAAAGGCAAGCCGATCAAGACCAGCCCGCCGGCAGAAACCGGGGATCGGAAATATCTCGGCTATATCGTGCGTCTTTATTATAATGATCAGCTCCAAGACAAACACGCCGAGCCCACCAAGTTACTGAACCTTTTCCCGCCACCTTTCACCGCTCCTTCGCAGTAATGCAATTGCTCATCGTGCACCATGACGCCGAGGTCGGCGAGCCGCTGGTGCAAATGGTGAAAGATTACGCCAGGCACGATTGCGAACTCGTCGGCGGCGATGCCGCGGCCATGAATTGGGGACGGCGCCATCGCAAGTGCGCTCTTCTCTTAACGCAACTAGAAGCGGAAGGCATCGACGGACTCGCGCTGGGTGGATCGCTCAGTGAAATTTTTCCCGGCCTGCAAGTATTGTTTTTTCCACCGTACGCGGCCACAGACGAGCGGCTGGAGGTTGCGAACACGAAAGTTTTTCCAGAGCCAATCGACGGCGACAGTTTGCTGGGCGCGATCGAGCGCGCTGAAAGCGCGCCGGCCGGCGCTCCCGATCTGTTTCACGTTGTCGATGTTTTGCAAATGTGTTGCCTCAGCCGCCGCAACGGCGCCGTTCAAATTGTAAAAGAGGAAACGAGTGGCCTCGTTTTTTTACGGGGCGGTAAGATTGTTCACGCCGAAACCACTGCTGCGCGAGGGCAGGACGCACTTTTTGAAATGGTCGCGTGGGAATTCATCGAGTTTGCCTACGACCGCAGCGTGCGGCCTCCGGTCGAGACCATCACGACGCCGTGGGACGAGATGTTGATTGAAGCTGTCGCGCGCAACAAAGAACAGAACGCGACGAGACCGCACCGGCGAACCGCTTGAAGGAGCCGGACGGCGATCAGATACGAGGCTGCACTTTTCTATGGAACGACTTGCGCTACTTTACCGCGCCATGAAGCTCTCGGCACTTTTGGTCGGCTCGGGTTTGCTCGCAGCCACCGCCGCCGCACAAATCCAAGTGGATTTGAAATTACCGCGGCTCCAATACATCGCTTACGAGCCGGTCGTCGCCAACCTGGTCGTCACAAATCTCGCCGGCCGCGATGTCGACCTTCACGATGAGAATGGCCAGGGCTGGTTCGGATTCGAAGTGACCGGCAGCGAAGGTCAACCGATCGCGCCTGTTTCTACGGATAAAAGTCAGGCGCAGCTAAACATCGCCACGGGCAAACGAGTGACGCAAAAAATCAATCTCACGCCCCTTTACGGAGTTCACGATTTCGGCACCTATCGTGTCCGGGCGCACATCTACTTTGCCGACTTGAACAAGTTCTTTTATTCGCAAACGAAGGTTTTCGAAGTGACCGATGCCCGGCCGATCTGGCAAAAGACAGTGGGCGTTCCGGAAGGATCTAGCGCTTCAAGCGGCGTGCGCACCTATTCATTGATGACAAATCGTTTTCCAGACCACACCTCGTTGTATGTGCGCGTGGAAGACAAAGAGAGTGGAGTCGTTTACGCAACTTACTCGTTAGGCCGGATCATCGCTTTCGACGAGCCGCAGGCAGAATTCGATCGGGCCAATCAACTGCATGTTCTTTATTGCGCGGCGCCTCGTAACTGGTCGTACGCACGGGTCGGTTTGAATGGCGAGCTCATGTCGCATGCGGCATTTGCCGAAACGAAAACGCGGCCGCGCCTCATTCACGCGGCCGATGGCGCGGTCATGGTGCGAGGCGGAGCGATCGAAGCGCCTGTCTCCCAAACCGCATCAACGACCGTTCCAAAGCTCTCCGACCGGCCGGCCAACATTCCAAAGGACCAATGATCTCGCAACGTTCATGCCGTTTTATTTTCGCGGCTTCCATATTAGCGGTGACAAATTTCGCGTACGCTTTGCCACCGCCAGATCGGCTTGCAGCGCAAGAACGGCGCCCCCTACGTGCCCGCGCCACGCCCACACCGGTTCCAGCGCAGCAAACCCGGCCGAGCGTCCCCGAAGGAGAGCGCCCCTCCACGATCGTTGTCATCGATGCCGGACACGGCGGCTTCGATCGCGGCGGCATTTCCGGCCAGCGTGTCCCTGAAAAAACAATGAACCTCGATGTCGCCCAACGCCTCAAGGCTGTTATGACCGCTTATGGCTATCGGGTTGTGATGACAAGAGACAGCGATGTTTTCGTGCCGCTCGGAACGCGCGTCGCGATCGCAAACTCTTATCGCAACGCCATTTTCGTGTGCATCCACTTCAATGCCGCGACCCGCTCGGGCGCAAGCGGAATCGAGACCTATTTTTACAGTTCGCAAAGTTTGCCACTCGCATCGGCGATTCATTATTATGTGGCGGGCGGCGCACCATCCGCGAATCGCGGCGTCCGGCGGCGCGGTTTCTACGTTTTGCGGCGAACGACAATTCCTTCGGTTCTGGTGGAATGCGGATTTCTCACGAATGCAGCGGAAGCGCGATACGCACAGAGCTCTGTTTATCGGCAAAATCTCGCCGAGGAAATTGCCCACGGAATCCGTACGCGGTCGCAGGTTGCCAGCACGCCATTGACGCGAATCGCCACGGCCGGAACCGTTCCGCTGCAACCGTTCATCGATCAAACCAGAGTGCGCGATCCGGATCTCTCCCGTTCCAAACGCTCGGCCAGAAGAAGTTCGAAAAGCAAGTCCTCAAAGCACAAGAAATCGTCGGAGAGCGCATCCGATTCGGATACCGAGAAGACGAGCACATCGAAAAAGAAAAAGGCAACGCGACATACCGAGGACAGCGACGACAACCAAAGCACGAAATCGAAAAAGAAGAAGTCGGCGCCAACGCAACCGGAGGGCTGATGGACTCGCCGATTTTGAGCTCGGCGCAAATGCGCGCCGCGGAAGAAGCCGCGTTCTCGCGTGGCGTCAAAGTTGAAACGTTGATGGACCGGGCCGGCGCCGGTGTCGCGCACGCCATTCAGCAATTTTTTCCAAATCCCGGGACCTGCGTTGTATTCGCGGGCAAAGGCCACAACGGCGGGGACGCCCTGGTTGCGGCCACGCATTTGCAGCGGCTTGGATGGACGATCGACCTCCGCCTGCCGTTTCCTGAAGAAAATTGCGGCGAACTCACGCGCAAAAAGCTACAAGCTTTCCGCGACGCAACACCGAGTCCATCTCCCGGCGCGAAGCGATTCCCCGGCACGGTCGTCCTCGATGGATTGCTCGGTACGGGCGCTAAATCGTTTTTACGCGAGCCGATTCGCACGGCTGCTCGCGAAATCAATCGACTGCGCCGCGAACAAAATGCGTTTGTTTTCGCTCTCGATCTTCCCACCGGCCTCGAAACCGATTCCGGCGAAAGAGATCCGGAAGATTGCGTGCTCGCCGATTTCACGGTGGCGATCGGCTTTGCCAAACACGGTTTGATCGTCGACGAGGTCCTCGACATTGTCGGCCGTCTCGAGGTCGTGCCGCTTGCCGATCTTGCGCCCGAAGTCACTCTGCGGAACGAACTCGCTGCCACGGCTCATTCTCTCAACCCGCTTTTGCCCCGCCGGAAGTTCAGTGCCTACAAAAACCAGTTCGGCCGCATCGGCGTCGTCGCCGGTTCAAAAGGATTTGTTGGCGCCGCGCTCATGACAACTCAAGGCGCGCTCCGCGCCGGTGCTGGATTGGTGGAAGTTTTCGTGCCGGAAGAAATTTATGACATCGTCGCGTCGGCCGCGCCGGTGGAATCAATGGTGAAACCGGTCCGCAAATATCGCGATTTGCTTGAGGAAAAGATCGACATCTGGGCGGTGGGACCCGGGCTGGGAAAATCTCGCGCGCCGGAAATTCTCAATTTAATCGAGAACGCACAGCAGCCTATGATCGTTGATGCCGATGGATTGAACATCGTCGCCGAGAAAGTCGACATTCTGCAACGTTGCCGCGGGCCGCGCCTGCTCACACCGCATCCGGGCGAAATGCAGCGACTGTTTGAGGTGGGAAAAATGGCGCGGGCCGGAATCGCCCGAAATTTCTGTGAACAATATCCGGTAACCCTCTTGCTCAAGGGCAGCCGCACCATTGTTTGCGAGCGCGGCAAAGCGATTAGTTACAACACCACCGGCAATCCCGGAATGGCCAGCGGCGGAATGGGCGACGTGTTGACCGGGGTCTGCGCCGGCTTGGCCGGACGAAAACTTTCTACCTACGACGCCGCGCGAATCGGTGCATGGGTCTGCGGTCGCGCAGCAGAGATGGCGATCTTCTATTCCGGCGCCAGCGAAGAATCATTGCTCGCCAGTGACGTGCTCGACCATCTCGGCGCGGCGTTCAACGAAATGCGAAATCCGATTATTTAGGAATCGATGAACGAAGCATTAACGGAAACCGCAGTGCCACAGCGCGAAACCTTCTGGAGCCGCGCCAAGAAAGCGCTCGGGCCCGTCGCTGTGGTGGGCGTACTCATCGCGAAGTTTTTCGCTAAGCTGAAGTTCTTCCTGCTTCCCGCGCTCAAGTTCCTGCCGATTCTTCTGAAATCCGGCGGAACCATGCTCCTGATGATTTGGGTCTACACCGCGATGTGGGGCTGGAAGTTTGGTGTTGGCTTTGTCCTGCTGCTCCTCGTTCACGAATGCGGCCATTTGATTGTCGCGAAGAGATTCGGCCTCAAAGTCGGCGCGCCAGTCTTTATTCCC
>DASYVQ010000089.1:0-5990 GCA_035936875.1 Chthoniobacterales bacterium | reverse complement strand
TCCCATTCTCGTACATCGACATCGACTTTTTCCAAATGCGCCGCGCGCGCGTCGATCTGTTTTAGCATCTCAGCCGTCTCGGCTTTGCTTTCGAAAGCGGGCAACGCGGCGATGTCGGATTTCTTGCGCGCGAGCCCATCAAATTTTTCCTGCTGCTTTGCCGCCTCCTGCTGTGCCCAATCGCGCGCCGCATCGCCAGCGACCGCCTCGATTCGCCGGGTACCCGCGGCAATCGCTTCCTCTCTCACAATCCGGAACGTGCCGATTTCAGTTGTCGATCTTACGTGGGTGCCGCCGCAAAGTTCCATCGAGTAACCGTTCAGCGACTTCGGTTCACCGCCGATCTGCACGACTCGAACTTCGTCGCCGTACTTTTCGCCAAAGAACTGCTGAATATCAGAACGCTTCCTCGCTTCCGGGTACGGAATTTCCGTCCACGAAACGGGAGCGTTATCCGTGATCTTTTCGTTCACGATTTTTTCCACATCGCGCTTTTGTTGCGGAGTCAGCGCTGTGCTCGAGAAGTCGAACGTTAATTTATCCGGGCCAACATAACTCCCTTTCTGTGCCGCATCGGGCGACACAACTTCGTGCAGCGCCCAGTGCAACAAATGGGTCACCGTATGATGACCCTGAATCAATTTGCGTCGATCGACATCGACCGAGATCCGGATGGGCTCGCCGGGTTCTGGCGCGCGCCCTTGAACAAGCTTGGCGCGATGAACAAATACATTCTCCCGTTTTTGGGTGTCGAGGACACGCAATTGACCGACCTCAGTGCGATCATGCCCTGGAACGTGGAGCAATCCACGATCGCCCACCTGTCCACCGCTTTCTGCGTAAAACGGTGTCTGATCCACGACCACATTGAGCTCATCAGGCTTTTTTCCTGGCAGCACCGCTTCGACGACGGCTTCTGTCTCCAGAAAATCGTGACCGAGAAAGCGCGTCGACTTCTGCGCGGTCAAACTCCCGTGCGGCCCCAGGATGCCTTCCACCTCAATGACTTGTTTTTTCTGAGAGGCACGCGCGCGGGAACGCTGCTCCTCCATCAACTTTTCGAAACCGACAACATCAACCGTCAATCCGCGCTCGCGCGCCATCAGCTCCGTCAAATCGAGCGGAAATCCATAAGTGTCGTACAATTTGAAGGCATGCTCGCCGCTGATTCTGGGGCGCGACCCGAGCAACTTGTCGTAATCGGATCCTATGGCATCAGCTACGTTCAACTTCACCTTGGGCAGCTTCTTATCTAAGTTGTGAACGTTGGTGACGGAGCCCTTGTGCGTACCAAAACCATACGGCTCCAGTTCGAGGATCATCTTTTCCCCAAGACCAATGGTTATCGAGAGCCGCTGTATAGACCGAATGATCGAGTTGAGGAATTCTTGAATTCCCGTATCGAGCGTTTTGTTGAACGATTCCTCTTCGCGGCGAATCGTTTCTTGAATTGTTTTTTGTTTCGCGCGGACTTCCGGAAACACGTCGCCCATCGTTTTCGCGACAACATCAACCAGCTTGAAGAAGAACGGTTCGTGGAATTCGAGAGTGCGGCCATAACGAACGGCGCGGCGCAGAATGCGGCGCAGGACGTACCCGCGGCCTTCGTTAGAGGGAACTATTCCATCTGCAATGGCGAAACTTAAAGTGCGGATGTGATCGGCAATGACGCGAAAGGCGATGTCCACAGAAAGTTGAGGATTGAGGGTTGAGGGTTGAGAGGAATTTGGAAGCATGCTCGTATATTTTTTGCCGCTTAGCTTTTCGATCTCGTCGAAGATCGGGCGAAAAATATCGGTCTCGTAGTTTGAAACGATTCCCGAAAAGTCAGTGAGATTTTTTGTGCCTTGAATGATTGCGGTGGCGCGCTCGAAGCCCATACCGGTATCGACGTGGCGCTGTGGCAAAGGCGTGAATGTGCCGTCGGCATTTGCGTTGAACTGAATGAAAACCAAATTCCAAATCTCAAAGCAGCGCGGATCGTTCTTGTTCACCAGCGCGCCGCGCGTGTCGCCATCGGGCGTAAGATCGACGTGTAACTCCGAGCATGGGCCGCACGGACCGGTGTCGCCCATCATCCAGAAGTTGTCCGCCTTGGCGCCGTTGACGATGTGAATGGCAGGATCGAGGTCGGCGTCCCGAAATAATCTCTCCCAGTGATCGTGCGCCTCCTGATCGAACTCGCTCGGCTCGCCAGGTCCGGGTTTGTAAACGGTCGCGTAGAGACGTTGCGCCGGAAATTTCCAACGCTCGACCACCAATTCCCACGCCCACTCGATCGCTTCTTTCTTAAAATAATCGCCGAAGCTCCAGTTGCCGAGCATTTCAAAAAAGGTGTGGTGATAAGTGTCGAGCCCCACGTCTTCGAGGTCGTTGTGTTTGCCGCCGGCGCGAATGCATTTCTGGGTGTCGGCCACGCGCGGCGGATTCCAACCCGGTTTTTGCTGGCCGAGAAAAATCGGCACGAACTGGTTCATGCCGGCGTTGGTGAAAAGCAGATTCGGCGCGTCCGGCAAGAGCGATGATGACGGCACGATGGTGTGCTGTTTCTCGCGAAAGAAATCGAGAAAGGATTGGCGAATTTGCGCCGAGGTCATGATGTCGATCTTATAAGATACTTTTTAACCACGAATAGACACGAATGAACACGAATTCATAAAACAATTCTCTCTTTGGCCAAAAACTTTCCATTATTCGTGCCTATTCGTGTTGATTGGTGGTTAATGCTTGGCTGGGCAGATTTCCAAATGGAAATCTTTCCGTGCTGCTGTCATCTTGCCCGGACGAGATTATGAAGACAATCAAGAGCGAACAACTTTTGGCGCAACTGAACTGGCGTTACGCGACCAAGCAATTCGATCCCGCACGCAAAATATCGATGGAAGATTGGGCCGCGCTGGAGAGCGCGTTGATTCTCTCGCCCTCCTCCTGGGGATTGCAGCCGTGGAAATTTATTGTGATCACCGATCAGAAAATGCGGGCGAAACTTTTTCCCGCGACCTGGAAACAACGGCAGATCCTCGATTGCTCCCATTATGTCGTCTTCACTGTGAACACGAGAATGACCGAAGAACACATCGACAAACACATCACGCGGACGGCCGAAGTTCGCGGCGGAACGGCCGAGGCGCTGAAACGATATCGCGACGTGATGGTCGGGGATGTCGTGACTGGCGCGCGGGGGCCGATTTCGCAAGAGTGGGCAGCGCGGCAAGCTTATCTCGCTCTCGGTAATTTTATGACGAGCGCGGCGCTGATGGGAATCGACACGTGCCCAATGGAAGGTTTTGAACCCGGTGAATACGACAAGATTCTCGATCTTGCCGCGCAGGGATTCGCGTCAGTCGTTTGCTGTGCGGCGGGATATCGTGCGGCCGACGACAAAAACGCGACGCAAAAGAAAGTGCGATTTCCACGCGAGCAGGTGATTCACATCGTGTGAATCCAAATCTTTCGGCTAAATCGCCTCGCCCGCGCGAGCTGAGCTTGCTGCTCGCTGTCTGGTTTTTGCTCGCGATTGTGATGATGTCGTTGGCGAAACAGAATCTGTCGGTGCCGGGCCTCTATTACGACGAGGCGGTGTTTGCAGGCATGGCCAAAGATTTCGTCACCGGGCAGGTCCACGGCCAGCACATGCCCGACACCCAAACGGTCGAGCTTTTCGGACGCCCGTTCCCAGTTTTCATCCAGACCTATCTCGGTGCGCTTAAGAGTTGGATGCTGATCCCGGCTTTCAAGCTTTTTGGATCAAGCATGCTGGTGCTGAGATCCGCCGATCTGTTTTGGGAATTGGTGGCGTTGCTTTTTTTTATGCTCGGCACGTGGCGTTGGCTCGGACTGCCGGCCGCTTTGAGTGCCGGGCCGCTGCTCGCTCTCGATCCGACTTATTTTTTCCTTGGCGTAGTGGATTGGGGCGCAGCCGTGCCAAGTTTTCTTTGCCGATGCGTCGCGTTTTATCTGGCGCTGCTTTGGTGGCGAAATCGGAAAGGCCGCTACGCGTTCCTGGCCGGCGCTTTTGCCGGGCTCGGCTTTTTTAACAAGGCGGATTTCGCCGTGTTCCTGATTGGTGTCAGCATCGCCGGCATTTGTTGCTATTCGAAGCAACTCCTCGCGTTGTTCCGAGCGCGCCCGTGGGCAGCTGCGTTATGCGGTCTTGGTTTTCTGTTGGGCGCAGAGCCCATGCTGTTCAAGCTCCCGCGGATTTTGATGCTTACGACTTCCGGGTTGCATCCCAACGCACCCGGCGAGTTTAAGGTGAAGTTGCAAACGATGTTGTCGATGTACGACGGCTCACACTTTTATCGGTTGATGAATGTTGGAGGCGTATTTGAAAGAATGTATGAAGTGCCAGCCGGTGCGCGGGCCGGTCTTGGTTTTGGGCTCATTATCGCCTGTGTCGTATTCGTCGCGATGAAAATGCGATGGAAACAAAATGAAAGTAAGGAACGAGCAGTTGCATTTCTTATTTTGGCTACGGCGCTGGTTACGCTCGGAGTCATGGTTCTTCCGGATGCCGTGCGTATTCACCACGCCGTTCTCGTGTTTCCCTTGCCGCAATTGATCGTAGGCGCCGTGGTCACTCTATTTTGGGAAAAGTTACCGCGATCGGCCATTCTTGAGCTCTTGAAGCGAGCAATAATCTGCGCCGCGCTACTGTTGCTCTTATTCAGTCAGTTGCGAGCTATCTCCGAGACTGAGCGATTGATCCTCCAAAGCGGTGGTCGCGGGAGGTGGAGCCAGAGTCTAAATGCTTTCTGCCGTGAGATTCGCAGTCGATCCGATTTAACAATTGTCAGCCTGGATTGGGGATTTAACGAGCAGCTGATGTTCCTTACTGACGGGCCGCGACTGATGGAACCATTTTGGAACTTTAACCAAACGCTTCCTCCGTTGCCGACCGGCGCCAATTACATCTACATCGTGCATCCGTCTGAATACAGCGCGCTCAAATATGACGTGGCTTATTTGAATTCAGTTCGAAGCAGCGGGCGAAGTGTTGAAATCCAACCTTATTTTGACCGGCAAAACGAGATCGCTTTCTACACGCTCCGCTTTACACCACAATGATTCACGGGCGCAGAAAAAATTGTCGATCTTACGGTGAATTCACCGCCCCGGCGTGGTTGCATTGGCGGCAGTAGCAAACTTCCAAGCGGCCCGAAACTGTTGATCGATTTGATCGGCCTCGTATTTGCGCCCTTGCGCATTCAAACAATCGCGCAACCCGGAAAGAGCCCGACCATCGCGCGGATTTCGATCGAGATCGGCCCGAAAAACCTTTTCGGCTTCGGGCAATTGCTTCGCCTCCAGCAAAACGCGACCGAGCATCGGCCGAACGGGCGGATACCACGGCGGCGGCTCGCTGTAATTGAGCGCGTCCTCGGCCGCGACGGCTTGCGTCAGAGAATCGATCGCCCCTTTGTCGTCGTGGCGGCTGCGCGCGATCATGCCGGCGAGGAGATCGTCATGAATTTTGAAGACGGCGCCGGTTTTGTTCAGCTGATCGTACATCGCATCCGGCGGAATCTTCGCCACCAGCTCACGAAATGCGCTTTGTTCTTTCTCGGCGTCGGCCGTCTTCCCAGTGTTCGCAAACGCGACGCCGCGAAGAGAACGCCAGACGGCGTTTGTGATTAAGAGTGAGGCGTCGGGGGCCGGAAGTTTCAGAAGATCGTCCCAACGTTCGAAAGCGAAGAGCACGACCATCGGAGTCGGCAGAAAACCTTCCAGCATCGGCATCGCTTTCACACCTGGCATGACGTTCGCGACCACGCGGGCAGCGGCGTCCTTCGCCTCGGCAAAGTTGCCGTCCATGGAGGCAGCAAAAGCGAGGAAATGCAGATTGTGGCTGTAATACATGAGCGGGTAAACGCCCTGTTCATGCGTCGCGGCCAGAAACTTCTTATCCGCCGCGGCCGCAATTGTGTTGCAATGTGCAGCCGCCGGATGATCGCCCACGCGCGCGTAAATGTGCGCCGGCATGTGCACGA
>DASYVQ010000088.1:0-19380 GCA_035936875.1 Chthoniobacterales bacterium | reverse complement strand
CTTTGCTACGGCGAATTGAGCGCGGCACTTCCGCGATCTGGCGGCGAATATCATTTTCTTTCCGAGATTTATCATCCCGCGCTCGGGTTCATGGCGGGCTTCGTTTCGGCGACGGTTGGCTTTTCGGCGCCGATCGCGCTCACCGCCATGGCGTTCGGCAAATATTTCCAGGGCGTCTTCGTTTTCGGGTCGCCCGTAGCGCTCTCCTTCGCCGTTGTCTGGATCGTCGTCCTTTTTCATCTGGGAAATCTTCGCGCCGGCAGCGCCTTTCAAAATCTTTGGACGCTGCTGAAATTGCTCCTCATCGCCACACTCATCGCCGCCGGGTTCTTTGTTCAGTCGAAACAACCGATCAGCTTTTTGCCGGCGCACGGCGATATGAATTCGATCTTCAGCGGTGCGTTCGCGGTGGCGTTGGTTTTCGTGATGTATTCATACTCGGGATGGAATGCCGCCAGCTACATCACCGGCGAGATTAAAGCGCCGGAGAGAAATGTTCCGCGTTCACTGGTGACGGGCACACTCGTTGTGATTGCCGCCTACGTTCTCCTAAACGCAATTTTTCTTGCGACCACCCCACAAGAAGAGATGCGCGGTCAGCTCGAAGTCGGTTTAATCGCGGGCAAACATATTTTTGGCGCCGACGGCGGCCGGATTGTCGGCACGATCATTTGCCTGGGCCTGGTTTCGTCGATCAGCTCGATGACCTGGATCGGCCCGCGAGTGACGATGTCGATGGGTGAAGACCATTGGTTGCTTCGTCTCCTCGGCCGCAAGAACAAGCAGGGCGTACCGACGAACGCCATCGTTTTGCAGTTGCTGATCGTAAATCTGCTCTTGCTGACGGAAAGTTTTGAGGGCGTCGTCCGTTATATCCAATTCAGCCTGCTGATTTGCTCGTTGCTCACCGTGCTCGGTGTCGTTGTGTTGCGCGCGACTCGTCCCGAAATTGCGCGACCATATCGAGTCTGGCTTTATCCTTTGCCGCCGATTGTCTTCGCCGCGATTACGATTTGGATGATGATCTATCTTTTGCGCACGCACACGATGGAATCGCTGGCCGGACTGGCGACAACAATCGTCGGTTTGCTCCTTTACTTTTGCACGCGGCAACGCATTGGTCGTTCCCGATGAGCAACGCTGGCGCCGCGAAAACTGTTTCAATCTTTGCCTTGTCGATCTTCGCTTCATCGCTGCTACCTACGTCCGCGCATGCGAGACGGCATCATCAAGAGCAATCAGCGGAACAACCGGCCGCGTCGACAGAACCCGGGTTACCGTCGCCTAACGACACTGCACGTTTCCTCGCCGGAATGCCCTTGCCAAAAAATTCGACGCTCGCTTCGCTCACAAATGATCCGGCGTGGCAGGAACATGCCACGAATTTCGAAAAAGCTTTTGCCAAGATGAACAGGCGCCAACTCCTGAAACTGCACACTTGGGAAGGCCAATACTTTCCGGAATCACGACAACATATTCCGGTCGCGTTCTACATGTTCAGTGGTCCCGATTTTCTCTACGTCGACCAATTTTTTCCAAAAGCGTCGGTTTATGTCCTTTGCGGCAAGGAATCGATGGGACCGCCGCCCGATCCGTTGCGAGTGACGAATTTGGGCGCAGCGCTGCACAATCTTCAAGAGGCGATGCATTCCTCGCTTCGATTCAGCTTTTTCATCACGAAGGACATGAAAGTGAGTCTCGACTCGCAGGAGCTGAAAGGCACTTTGCCCATTCTCTACGTTTTCCTCGCGCGCGCCAACAAATCGATCAAAGACGTGACTTACGGTTCGCTCAACGAGGGCGGATCATTTCAACAAAGCCGTCCTGGCAGCGGCGAAACACCAGGAGTCCGCATTGATTACATCGACAATCACTCCGGCCAGCAGCAGACGCTTTACTACTTCACGACCGATATTTCCGATGGCGGAATCGCGTCGACGCCCGGCTTTCTCAGATTTTGCGACCACTTCGGCGTCGGATGCAGCTTTCTCAAGTCATCTTCCTATTTGATATTCGAAGAAGGCTTCAACCGCATTCGCAATTTCATTCTCGATCACAGCCACACGATTGTGCAGGACGACGCGGGAATTCCGCTGGCCGGTTTCAATCGCGACAAGTGGAACATCCGGGTCTTCGGCAATTACATTGGGCCGATCGAGGTTTTCAAACAACACTACCAACCGAAACTCATGGAGCTTTATCAGCAGAGCAGCCCGCCGCCGCTTGAATTCAATTTTGGCTACCGCTGGAATTATAAGGAAAGCAATTTGATCGTGGCACAGCGCAATTAAGCGCCGCGGGCGTTACTGGAATCTTCGGAACCAGGAATAAGGAAATACATCGCCGGGACAATCGGTCGCCCAACGCGGTGGATTCACTTCCCGATGCGGCTTCACGATCGGATAATGATTATCGATCTTGCCGCAGCGCTGCCGCAGATAACGAATCAGTTCTTCGCAGCAATCGAGCTGCGCGCGCGTCGGTTGATCGCGATTGAAATCGCCAACCAGGCAAATACCGAGCGCGATGTTGTTTAGATAATCGCTGTGCACGTGGCCGCCGTTGATCTGGCGCCGCCAACGATCGCCCACTTCGATTTGACCGTTGCCGGTCGAGGTCCCGTTTCCGATTACGAAATGATAGGCGAGCCCGTTTTGCATGTGGCGAACATGGCGATGGTAGTAATCGAACGCCACGGCGTTACCCTGCCGCGTGCCGCTGTTGTGCACGACGATAAGTTGCCAGCGCGGATTGCGCCGATCGGCCGGAGCGCGATCGATGGCGCCCCGAACTGAGGCCGTGAGATAACGGTAGCCGGCGCCGCCGCTACTGGAACGGCCGCCGCCGCCGAAAAGTCTCTCCCAAAAACCGCGTGGCTTTTCGTAACCGTATTTTTCGATCGTCAATTGCTCCGGCTCTTCCCGCGGTGCTCCAGATGAATATGTCGATCGTGGCGCGGGCGGCGCAGTTGGTACCGGCAGCGCGCTGGCGCGCGAAACCGGAACTGCTCGCCGGATTTCCGGTGTTTCCGAAGGTTTAGGCGAAGCATGTTTTCGCGGCGTGGGCGATTTCTCCGGCTTTGCCGCTCCTTTCTTTTTCTTCTTCGCTTTCGGAGTCGCTTCTTTGGCCGCCGATTTCTTTTTTGGCGTTGCTTCCGGCGTTTCTTTTGGCGTGGCCGTTGGCGTCGCCTCTTCCGCCATCTTCTTCGCTTTCGGCGACGGCGAACCAGACTTTGGTTTGTGCGGCGACGCTTTCGGTTTCGCGCTCGGGCTTGGTGATTCGGTTGGTTCCGGCGTTTCGCTCGGTGTCGGTGTCGGTTTCGCTTTCGGTTTAGGCGAGGGCGAAGCTTCTTTTTTGGTTTTCGATTTTTGCTTCGCCGCTTTCGCTTTTGCCGCGGGGCTGGGTGATTCGTCGGGCGTCGGTGACGCCGTCGCGCGCGCCTTCAAAAACTGTGCGCGCTTTTCCTCATCCGTTAACTGCGCGTGGACCAACGTGCCGACGATTGCGCTGAGCGCGAATAGAATCGCAAGCCAGAATCGAAAGCGCCCCACCGTCGCGCAGCGTAACAGACCGCGGTGTGCGATCAACCCCGAACGCTTTCGCTCCCGAAAACCTTCGGAGTCAAGCCGGCTGCGTTGCCGGAGTGGGCGCTCGCATCGTCCTTGTGCGCTCGCGTTCGCGGCGAAGGATGGCGTTCAATTTGCCGCCGAGAAGCAAAAAGAAGCAGGTCAGATACATCCAGGTTAAGAGGATGATGATCGATGCCAGCGCGAGATAAGTGGGATTGTAGCGATCGTAGTTGGCGACATATAACTGGAATAGTTTCGTCACGACGATCCAGCCAAACGAAAAGAAGATCGCGCCGGGAAGCGCCTGGCGAATGGTGAGATAATTTTCGGGCGTGAGCAGATACAAGACGAGAGCCATCCCGATGAGGGCGATGGCCGTAAACGGCAGATTCAACGCCGCGACCCATTGCTGCAGCGGTATCGTCAGTTGAAAATTCACTTCTACGATGCCGGCCAGCGTTTCGCCGAATACGAGAGCGTTAAAGCAAAGAAGAATGGTGATGCCGAACCAGAAAAGGAGCAGGAACGAAATGACGTACTTCGACCACCAGTTGCGATTTTCCAGGACGCCGTGGGTTTCGCTCAATGCTCGCGAAATCGTCGCGATAAACACGGTGCCGAAATAAATTCCGAGAATGATTCCAGCGTTTGCGAGCAGGCCGCTCGATCCGGTTACGACAACGCTGGCCGCGGCCGAATCGAGAATATCCTGCACCTTGGGATCGGGCGGGAGGAAACTTTTCAAGACGCCGAATATGCCGTGCAACTTGGCCGGGTCGGTGCCAAAAAGCCCAAGCAAATGCCACAGAAAAAGCAGACCCGGCGCGAGCGCGATCAACAACGTGTAAGCCATCTGCGCGGCCAAGCCGGTCGTGTTATCGGTAGCCGTTTCCCAAACCAGGCGCCGGAAAATTCTCCAGATGAAGCGCAGCACTTTCACGCGACCGACAGTTTACTTTGCCCGATACAAATATCCATTAAACTTCCGTTCGCTACGCTCCGATCTGCTTTCGCCTAACGAATCATGAAAAAAATCCTGATCCTGACGGCGGGTTATGGCGAAGGCCACAATGCCGCTGCCCGCGGTGTTCGCGATGGGCTCGCGCGAGTCGCCCCCGACGCCGCGGTAGAGATGCGCGATCTCTTTGCCGAGACCTACGGGACTTTGCACAAAACCGTCCGCAAAGCTTATCTCGCGCTCATCAACCGCTGGCCGCGTTCGTGGGGCCTTTTTTACTGGTGGCTCGATCACAAAAAGGATTTCGACAAAAATTTGGCGCGTTTCACCAAGCTCAAAGAGCATCTCGGCCGGTTGCTCGCGAGTTTTCAGCCCGACGTCGTCGTTTCCACTTTCCCGCCTTATCCATATTTGCTTGAGCAAATTTTGGGACCGAGCCGCACGTGCAGGAACGTCGCGGTTGTTACGGATTCCATCACGGTGAATGCCATTTGGTATCGTGCTCGCGCAGATTACTTTCTTGTTCCGAACGAACAGAGTGCCGCGGTCGTGCGTGCCGGAGGAATCGCGCCGGAAAAAATCAGGACATTTGGATTTCCTGTCAGTCCGCAATTTGCCGATCTCGCGCAGGATCGACAACCACCTTCGCAAAACGACCGGCGCGTCCTTTACGTGATCAGCTCCGGAACCGCGAAAGCGCCAGAGCTGATGCGAAAACTTCTCGATCTCAACGTTGACCTGACCGTGACCGTCGGCCGCAATGATAAACTTCGAGCCGCCGTCGAAAAGTCAGTTGGCGATCGCAAGGTCGACATTGTCGGCTGGACGAACGAACTCCCGCGGATGCTTTGCCGTAGCCACTTGCTCATCAGCAAGGCCGGCGGCGCCACCGTACAGGAAACGATCGCGGCCGGTTGCCCGATGATTATTAACCACGTTGTCTCGGGGCAGGAGGAGGGAAACGCGCGTTTAATCGTGGAGACAAATTCCGGCGTCATTGCGAGATCCCCGAGCGAAGTTGTCGCGCAAGTCCAGCGGGCGTTCGCCGAAGACGCGAAACAATGGCGCGAATGGGCGACGAACATCAACAAGCTAAGTCGCCCTCGCGCGGCACTCGACATTGCTGAGTTCTTATTGTCGATCTAACGCCGGAAAATTTCCTCGCCGGCGACGAACGTTCGCAGCACTTCCAATTCCGGGGAGATCACAACCAGGTCGGCGTCGCCTCCGATTTTGAATTGGCCCTTTGTCGCTACGCCAATCATGTAGGCAGGCGTGTCGGTGGCCATCGCAATCGCTTCGTGCAGCGGCACGTTCACGTTCGTTACCATCGTGCGGACGAGATCGATCATGCGCGCGGCGCTTCCAGCCAGCGCCGAGCGATCCGCCAGCAAACAAACACCGTCTTCGACGACACATTTATTATGATAGAGCGAAAACTTCGAGCCATCGGGCAAACCGGCGCCGGCGGTTGCGTCCGTTACGAGACAAATTCCCCGCGCGCCTTTTGCGCGGTATAACATTTTCATCATCGTCGGCGAAACGTGATGACCGTCGGCAATCAACTCACAAATAATTTCCGGTTCGCTAAGTGCGAATTCGAGCAAGCCGGCGAGGCGGTCCCGCCCGCGGCGACGGGACATCGACATGCAATTGAATACATGCGTCACGCTGCGCATTCCGTGTTCAAACGCCGTGCAGGCATCTTCCTCCCAAGCATCGCTGTGACCGCCGCTCGGAGCGATGTTGCGTTCGCGCAATTCATCAATAAGCGCGAGCGCACCTGGTAATTCTGGGGCGAGCGTCATGCGCTTGATCACGTCGCCATGCTCGAGCAATGGCCCGTAAGCCTTCGGCGTCGGCTTGCGCATCAGCGCCTCTCGTTGCGCACCCGGTTTCGCTTTCGAAATGAATGGGCCTTCCACGTGCGCCCCGGCGATCTGTGGAATGGAAGATCGACAATCACGCACTGCGTTCAAGACATCGACAATCGCTTTGATCGGCGCAGTCGCGGTAGTCAGAAGCAGCGAGGTCGTGCCGCCGCTGGCATGGTAGTCGCAAATGGCGCGAAACGCTTCCGCTGAACCTTCCATCGTGTCGCGCCCGACCGCGCCGTGAATGTGAAGATCAACAAATCCAGGCGCCAGATAATTTCCGGCAAGATCAATAATGTCCTTTTCGCCAACGTAACCCGCCTGGCGCAGCTCGGTGATTCTTCCATCGGACATGACGACTTCGAGGCCGTCGCGAATACCGTCGGGAAAAATGAGGCGCGCGTTAGTAAGGATCATCTAATTGGAACACAATTGCGTTTGCCGCCGGCAAAGTCCATCCTCTCTGCTGGCCATGGATTTCGATTACGATGTCGTGATCATCGGCGGGGCGTTTTCAGGAGCGGCCACTGCGCTCATGCTCAAACGCAAACGCCCGGAAGCGCGCGTCCTCATCATCGAGAAGAACGCCGAGTTCGATCGAAAGGTCGGTGAATCGACCACCGAAGTCAGCAGTTGCTACATGGCACGGATCCTGGGCCTGACCCAGCATCTTGGTCACGAGCAAATCGGGAAACAGGGTTTGCGGTTTTGGTTCTGCAAATCTCCGGACCAACGCTTTGATGAGTGCGTTGAGATCGGGACGCGTTATCAATCTCGCCTGCAAACGTTTCAGGTCGATCGAGCAAAGCTCGACTCGCATCTGCTGGAACGCGCGGTCAAGGCCGGATGCGATCTCTGGCGACCAGCCAAGGTCACAAAGTGCGAACTGGACGGCGGAAATGGACAAACCGTGAACGCAGTTGTCGATGTTGATGAGCGCACGGTGCGCTGCCGCTGGGTTGTCGATGCGACAGGACGGGCCGCGATGCTCGCCCGCAAGCTCGGTCATTTTCGCCAGAACACCGAGCATCCGATCAATGCGGTCTGGGCACGATTCACCGGAGTGAAAGATTGGGACAGTTACGACTGGCGCGAAAAATTCCCCGAGTATGCGGTTGCGTGCCGCACCGCGCGGTCGTGGGCGACGAACCATTTGATGGGATATGGCTGGTGGTGCTGGATCATTCCGTTGCGCGGCGGAGATGTGAGCGCGGGAATTGTTTACGACAGTCGAATTTTCACGCTGCCGGAAGGGCCGAGCATCGGCGAGCGTTTACATGCCCACATCCTCAACCATCCGGTCGGCCGGGAGATTTTCGCGGACGCGCACATTATCGAGGGCGATGTGCACGCATTGTCGATGTTGCCCTATCACAGCGAAAAAGTCTGCGGCGACGGCTGGGCCAGCGTGGGTGACGCCGCCGGTTTCCTCGATCCGCTTTACAGCCCTGGGTTGGATATGTGTTCCTACACCAGTTATTACGTGGCCGATTTGGTCACGCGCCATCTGGGGGGAGAGGATGTCACTCCGCAACTCCGCTTATATAATGAGCATTATCCGGTGATGTACCGGTATTGGTTCGAAGGTCTGTACAAGGACAAATACTATTACATGGGCGACGCTGAACTGATGTCGGCCGCGCTGTTGCTCGATGTCGGGCTTTACTATTTAGGGCTGGTCATTCCCGCGTACAAAAATCCCGAGGCCGCACTGCTTGATTTACCTTTCCAGGGTCGACCGGGGCGAATCACCGCGACGCTGGTCAAGTTTTATCAGCGCCGCTTGGTCGCTTTGGGCAAACGTCGCTGGGCCACGGGTTATTATGGGAAACACAATGCCGGGTGGCGTGAACTTTACGTGGGGTTCTCGCCCGATCCCAGTCTCTGGAAATTGGTGCGGAAAGGTTTGTTTCGCTGGTGGAAAGCGGAGCTCACGAACTTGCGACTGATGTGCGTTCCCTCGGCGGCTGCGCCGGCAACGAGCGATTCCGCGGCCGCGCCGGCCGAGGCGTAACGAATTGGACACCGCTCTGACAGGCGAAACTCGCCGCTGGTGGCATGAATTCGCCGTTCAGGGAATTCTTTGGAGAAGGTTGATCGATTGGGTAATCGTGAACGTGCCCGCTCCTTTGCACGCGCCATTAATTTGGATTTCGACTTTCATTTTCTTTTTCTTCGTCGCACCGGCGCGCAAAGCCGTTCTTCACAATTTGCGGATCGTCCTGCCGAATTCAGCGCGGTTGGCGAATTATCTGCGGACGTTTTGGATATTCGCCAACTTTGGCTGGATGTTGACCGACGCAGCTGTCTTCAGGCTGCTAAATCCGCGGTTCAGTTACGAGCTTGATGGCGAACACCTTTTGCAGGAACTCGCGTCGACCGAAAGCGCCATCGTGCTCACCGCGCACATGGGCAATTATGATCTCGGCGCGGCGCTGTTTGCGGAAAAATTCAAACGTCAAATCCGCGTAGTGCGCGCGCCCGAGCCCGATGCGCTCGCGGCCCAACATGTCGATCTTGCATTGCAACAATCGAGCGCGGGCGGCGTGAAAGTGGGTTACAGCACCGACGGGACTTCGCTGGCATTTGATCTCTTGAACGCGTTGCGCACGGGCGAAATCATTTCCATCCAGGGAGACCGTGTCATCGGCGAAGTCGCGCGGTCGACGGTTACGTTTTTTGGCCGGAAAGTTTTGCTGCCCACCGGGCCGTTCGTTCTTTCGCTTGTTTCAGGAGCGCCGATCTATCCGCTGTTCATGGTTCGAGCGGGTTACCGCAAATACAGAATCGTTGCCTGTCCGCCAATCACTTGTTCACGCGGCGGCCGATCTCGGGAGGAAGAAATCGCGGACGGGATGCAGCGTTGGTCGCAAGTGCTGGAAGAAAACGTGCGACGTTATTGGCCGCAGTGGTACGCGTTTATGCCGCTGTTCGATCAAACGTCCGCTAAGGATTAACCAGGCCGAGATACCAGCGCACAAACGTTTCGCCAAAAAACATCCAAATCAGCGCAGAGACTGCGAGATACGGACCAAATGGCAATTTGGCCGACCAAACTCGCTTGCCGACCAACAGAGTGATCAATCCGACCACCGATCCCAGAACTGAACCGGCAAAAATGCTAAACAAAACGGCCCGCCAGCCGAGAAATGCGCCAATAGCCGCAAGAAATTTTAAGTCGCCGCGCCCCATCGCCTCGCGCGGAATCTCCAGTTCGCGCGCCACGCCGGTGATTTGATCCACGTGATCGAGTCCAATTTCCTGACCGGCGACATTCACCCGATTGTAATGAAATTCCAGGGTGGCGTTTTCGTAGCTGTGGTTGTCGATCGTCGCTTCGTTGCAGTGCAGCAAGAGGCGGTCTTTCTCTCGCGCAAAGTAGTCGCTCCACAAACTTTGTTCCTCGCCAACGATGAAATCGGCGTCATCGCCGCGTCTCGTCCATGTGAACGGTGTCGGCGTGTCGAGCCGAACGCGTTTTTTTCCAAAAGCGATTTTGCCCGCTTCGAGCACGATCCAAAGAATCACATATCCAAGCGCGGCTGCGAGCAGAGAACGAATACCGGCCGCGACTCGCGAATCGGTATTCATCAATTCCGGAACAGCGAAACTGGCGATGATTCCCGCGGCCGTTCCGCCAATCGTGATTTGATCGGGGATGATAAAATGTTCGAGATCGACAAAGGTCGCGACGATGAGAAGCGAGACAAAAACCCAATAAGCGATTGCGATTTCCCACGGGAAAAAACGCCAGATGGCGAGGAAAAGAAGAGCGGTGAGCAGTTCCACGCCAAAATAGCGGAACGAAATTTTGCTTCCACAATTGGCGCACCGCCCGCGCAACAAGAGCCAGCTCAGGAGAGGAACGTTTTGCCGCCACGGAATTTGTTTTTTACATGCCGGACAAAACGAATGGCGCGGTTTGCTGATGGTGAGATCGATCGGCAGCCGGTAAATGCAAACATTCAAAAACGACCCGATGGCTGCGCCAAGAAGGAACGTAACGACGCCAAATAAAAGTTGGTAGAATGCGATGTCCACGCAATCAGCCGGCGCTAGATGTCGATGTGCGACGTTCCATTACCAAGGCGATCCAGATGCAGCTTTCGTAAAGCAAACACATCGGCAGTGCCATCGCGATCAAAGTCAACAAGTCAGGTGTCGGCGCGATGATGGTGGCGAGAAGGAAGATTAGCACGACGGCGTAGGGCCGGGTGCGCGCCATAAACTTGTAGGTAACCAAGCCGAAGCGCACGAGGGCGAGGACGACCACTGGCAGTTCGAAGGCGAGACCGAAACCCATGGTGAATCGGGTCACAAAAGAATAGTATTGCTGCACTGTCCAGGTCGGCGCCCAACCGAGCGATTCCGTGTCGCGAAAGAAAAAGAGAATCGTCTTCGGCAGCAACCAGAAATAGCAAACGAGCACGCCGCCGAGAAAAAGCGCGAAACTGATAAAGATCGCCGGAAGCAAGAAACGTTTTTCCACCGCGGTGAGCGCGGGCAAAACAAATTCGGCCAGAAAATAAAGGAGCAGCGGGAAAGAGAGAACGATCCCGGCATAAAATGCGAGGTGAAACGAAATCACAATCGAGTCGGTGATGCCCAGGGCTTTGAGCGCGCCAACTTGGGAACCGACCTCATGCAGCGGCGCCTGCATCACGCGCACCAGCGTGGTTCGAAAGCCAAAGCAAATCATCATGGCGAGGACGAGAGTGATCATCATTTTGACCACGGTCCACCGCAGGTCCTCCAAGTGCTCGAGAAACGGCTTCGAGGTTTCGCTCTCGGGAAGCTCGCGAAATTTAAAAATGTCTCGCAACGCCATGGGATGAACAATCAGTCCGCGCGCGCGTCCAGAGAAATGAATCCCCGCGCGGCCAACCGGGCACAGATACCGAGCGTATTGGCGTCGCGGATCTCATTCTCGGCGATCATTCGACGAATTTCCAAAACGCTGAACTCGCGGCAATCCAGGATTGATTCTGTATCGTCTTGGGCATCGCCCTGTGCACAGCGTTTTATTGGCCGGGCGAGAAAAAAATAACCGCGCTCATCCGTAAATCCTGGCGAGGAAAAATAATGGCCGAGCGCAATCAGTTCGCCGTCCCGCGCCAACTCGTATCCGGTCTCTTCACGAAGTTCACGCAACGCCACTTTTTTAATTTCGTCCTCGTCAACCTCATGATTGTCGATCTGGCCGCCCACTATTTCCCAAATCGCGCTACGAATCGGGATCCGTTCCTGTCGAATGAGCACGATTTTTCCGTCGGCTGTCATCGGTGCAACGATGACAGCAGCTTTGCGATGCACGATCGTCCATGACCTCGGTGTTGATCGCGTTGGCGTTTGCACCTGATCGGTCGCAACTTCGAGATGGGCATTGGTGAAATGGTGATCGCTCGAGATTGTTTTCCACCCATCGTTGTCAGCCACGAATTTAGTTTGTTTCACGCCGGAAAGCGTCGCGCGACGGGCGATTGAGGTCAATCGCCCTACTTATTCGCGCAGATGCGCGCGCGCCAATGCGCGATCTGCGCTTTCACATTTTCCGGAGAGGGCGCGCCCGTGGCCCCACGTTTCCCCAGCGAACGGCGAACATCAAACACGTTCGTAACATCGATATCGAACAACGAGGATAATTTTTTCATTTCGGGGAGCGGAACTTCGTTAAGCGGAATGTTTGCTGCGGCCGAACGGGCAACGAGTTTGCCGACGATTTCATGGGCTTCACGAAACGGCACGCCCTTGTTGACCAGATATTCTGCCAGATCGGTGGCGAGAAGATTAGGATCGCCTGCGGCAGCTTCCATGCGTGCCCGATTAACTTTTATTTCCGGCAACATCGCCGAAAAGACTTCCAGCGCCGCGAGAACGGTATCGATAGAATCGAAAAGCGCTTCCTTGTCTTCCTGCATGTCGCGATTGTAAGACGACCGCAGCGCTTTCAAAGTAGTCAAGATCGACATCAAATTTCCGTAAAGCCGCCCCGTTTTGCCGCGAGTGAGCTCGGCCATGTCCGGATTTTTTTTCTGGGGCATTAAGCTGGAGCCGGTGGAAAAAGCATCACTAAACTCGACGAAACCGAATTCGCTCGTGCTCCAGATGATCAAGTCCTCGCTCAGGCGGGAGAGATGCATTCCGATCATGGCAAGGCAGAAAAGAAATTCGCAGACGAAATCGCGATCGCTCACGGCATCGAGACTATTTTGGCTGACTCGGGCGAAACCGAGTTCCCGCGCAATCAATTCGCGATCCAAAACAATGGTCGACCCGGCGAGCGCGCCGGAGCCGAGAGGGAGCACGTCGGTGCGCTTGAAGCAATCGCGCAAACGATCGGCGTCGCGTTCGAATGCCTCAATTTGGCCTAACAAATAATGCGCGAAAAAGATCGGCTGAGCGCGCTGCAAATGGGTGTAGCCAGGCATGATGACATCGACGTGTTGCTCGGCGAGGTCGAGCGACGCGGTTTGCAGCGAGCGAAGACTTGAACCGATCTCGCCGATCTCTTCTTTGACATAAAGCCGCAGATCGAGTGCGACTTGATCGTTTCGGCTGCGGGCGGTGTGGAGCTTCGCGCCGGCGGCCCCAATTCGTTTCGTGAGCGCGGCCTCGATATTCATGTGAACATCCTCGAGTGATTGGTCCCATTGGAACTTTCCGGCTTCGATTTCTTTTTCGATCGCGCGCAATCCATTGTCGATTTTGTCTCGTTCATTCGCCGTGATGATTCCAGCTTGGGCGAGCGCGGCGGCGTGCCCGAGTGAGCCGGCGATGTCATGTCGGTAAAGCCGCCAATCAAACGAAACGGATTCACTGTAACGCTGCGCCACTTGAGCTGCTGAATCCCTGAATCTTCCTTTTCGCATGGCAGTTTGCGACACTGTCACGGAGACAAAGTCGTCGCTACTTATTTCGGCGCCATGGAAGATGCCGGTTGAGCCCCCTCCTCGCTCGCGTGCAGGTTTTTCTCGACCATAAACAGAAAAAGTCGGATTATCCGATTTGCGGGGAGGATGCTTGAGCGCGCAAGACACATCCGCGGAGCCGAAGGCCGATCTCCAACTCGAGATCGCGCATTTGCTCTTAATCGACGTCGTTGGCTACTCCAAACTGCTCGTCAACGAACAGATCGAGCTCATCCAGGAGCTGAACCAGATCGTGCGCAGCGTGGAATGTTTTCGTGTCGCCGAAAAAAACGGCAAACTCGTGCGGGTGCCGACGGGAGATGGGATGGTGCTGCTTTTCTTCCGCAGTCCGGAAGAGCCGGTCCGATGCGCGTTGGAGATCCAGCAAGCGTTGAAAGAGCATCCCAATATCCAATTGCGCATGGGAATTCATAGCGGACCGGTCAATCAGGTCACCGATGTGAATGATCAGGTCAATGTGGCCGGGAGCGGCATCAATGTTGGCCAGCGCGTCCTCGATTGCGGCGATGCAGGGCACATCTTGTTATCGAAGCATCTGGCGGATGATCTCGCGCAATACCGGCATTGGCAGCCCTACTTGCACGATTTGGGCGAGTGCGAAGTAAAGCATGGCCTGCGGCTACATATCTTCAATCTTTACAAGGAAGGTCTTGGGAATCCTGCGCTGCCTGAAAAACTCAAGCGCCGCAAAAGATGGAAGCAATCCGTTCCGATTCGTCCGATTAATCCGGCGCGCTGGCCCAAATCTGTGCTCGTCGTCGCTTCGCTTTTGTCGGCCGGCGCGTTCGCCGTCAGTTTGTTGATCTTTCTGCGGCGCGGACCAATCGAGCGGACCATCTCCGAGATTAGTACGAACGCTTCGATTCCGGCGAAAAGCATTGCTGTCTTGCCATTTGAAAATCTGAGCGACGAGAAGGAGAACGCTTATTTTACCGATGGCGTACAGGATGAAATCCTGACCGACCTGGCCAAGGTGGCTGATCTGAAAGTGATCAGCCGCACATCGGTCATGCCGTTTAAGGCCGCAACACAGCGCAATCTGCGCGACATCGCGAAGGCCCTGGGAGTCGCGCACATTGTCGAAGGCAGCGTACAGCGCGTGGGCGGCCGCGTACGAGTAAGCGCGCAATTAATCGACGCTCGGACAGACACCCATCTTTGGGCGGAACACTATGATCGCGACTTTGCGGACGTATTTGCGATTGAAAGCGAGTTGGCGGAACAAATCGTTTCCAAGCTGCGCGCAACACTCTCGCCCGAGGAGAAAATAGCTATCGAACAACCAGCAACTTTCGATGTCGCAGCGCACGACCTGTTTCTTCGCGCCAAGCAGGTCTTCGCGAACAGCAATTTCACCCAGGGAAGGCAGAAACTTCTCGAGACTGAGGCGCTCCTGAATGAAGCAACGAAGCGAGATCCTCGGTTCTTTCTGGCTTATTGTCTTCTCGCGAACACGCACGATCTCCTTTACTTTCGCGGTCTCGATCATACTCAGGCGAGGCTTTCGTTAGCGCAGGCAGCGATCGATTCAGCGCTTCGCCTCCAGCCGCAGAGCGGTGAAATCCATCTCGCCCAGGCGCAACATCTCTATTGGGGGTATCTCGACCACGATCGCGCTCTTCAAGAACTTGCGCTCGCGCAACGGTTGCTGCCAAACGAAGCAGACGGCTTTATTCTAGCCGCTTTCATCGAGCGCCGCCGCGGTCGTTGGGATGAGTCGATGAAAAATTTTAACCGCGCTCTTGACGTCGATCCACGAAACACATCTTTGCTTCAGCAAATTGCGATCAGCTATTCGTATCAGCGCCGCCACAGCGGGGCGGCAAGCCTTCTCGACCGTGCTCTCGCAGTGTCGCCAAACGACACGGACGTTCGTATCCAACGCGCAACAGTTGATTTCGATTGGCACGCGGACACGAAGTCCTTACACAACACAATCCAGTCAATCATCGGCGCGGATCCAAAAGCTGCGTCCGGACTCGCCGATGAATGGTTATGGCTCGCACTCTCCGAGCACGATCTTTCCGCCGCAGCGCGGGCGCTTGCGGTCATGACTTCGGCCGGCAGCCGCGATATTAGCGTCACCTTTCCGCGTTCTTGGTGCGAAGGAATCCTCGCACGAGAGGGCGGCGATGCCGCCAACGCTCGCAGAGCCTTTCTTGCCGCACGCGAAGAAGTGGAAAAGTCGGTGCGTGAACAGCCGGACTATGGCGAACCGTTATGTGTGCTTGGAATGATCGATGCCGCCCTCGGTAGAAAACAAGATGCGATGCGCGAGGGCCAGCGCGCGCTCGATTTGGTGCCTGCTTCGAAAGATTCCTTTAACCACGCGCTGATCGACTACTACCTCGCCGTCATTTACGCTTGGGTCGATGAAAAGGATCGCGCCTTGGATCAACTTCGCGGCCTTGCCTTAAGACCGAGTCCGATGACTTATGGTCTGCTTCGGTTGCATCCCTATTGGAAACCGCTGCGCGGCGATCCACGCTTCGACAAAATTGTCGCTTCCCTGGCGCCGAAATAGACTTCGGTTTTCAAGTTCCCAAGATCGGACATCTTGCGGAATCTTCTTTCCGCATCTGCCAGGGTGCGATCAGGGCAAGAATGTTTCGACTTTTTCAAGAACTTCGCCCAGCGGATTCCCTAGAAACTGGTAAAGTGAGTCATTGTCGATGAAACCGTTTCCGCAATCCGTCACGCTCGCCGGGAAAAAGCTCGAAAAGTCGATATCCCAAACATCGTCGATTTGCGGCGGACGAGCCACGAGCAGGGTGGATGCCCAAAACCAGCGCGGTGGGTAAGTGGTACAGTTTTCAAACGTACCACTACCACACGGTGGCGCCCATTGACACTAGGTCGATTCTCTGAGTATCCTTCGAGGACGACTTTGAAGCGCGGGATTCTCAACGGGGCTTCATTGCCCGAAGAAAGGATTAACCACAATGCCTAAGAAAAGAAAACCCACTAAACGTCATCCGCATGTAAAGCGAGCTATTGCGCACATCGAGAAACTTCAGAAGGGTCACAAAAAAATGGTATTAGACTTGGAGAAATCTAAGAAAATGCTCCAAGCAATGCCATTTGGCATGCCATTTGGCATGATGCCACACGGAGACAGGTAAGACGATTCTAACGCTGTTCCTGCAAGCATACCGCGTTAGCCGAAACAGATGCGGGAGCGGACGATTCAGTTGCGGCGAGCTCGGAGTTTGTTCGCGTATTGGCGGGACGGTCGGCTGTTTTTTCATAATTTTGCCAGCCGGCTGACCGTCTCCGCCAAACCGCTTACCAGCGAAGTTCTCGATTTCTTCAGCGAGTGGCGAACTTCCGCAAAGGCGATCGCTCATTTCGCCGATTACACACCGAGGAGTGTGCGCTCCGCTATCTCTCAACTGGTGAAGCAGGGGCTGCTGCTTGTGAAAGACTCATCCGAAGCGGCGCAAGACAGTCGGATTGCAAAGGAGTGGTCCGCGTGGTTGCCCGAAGGAAGCTTTCATTTTTCTACGAAGGACGCGCCGTATGCGGACTTCAGCAATTGGAGCCTCCGTCGGATGAAATCCATTCTGCCGAAGACGCCGGCGCCTAAAATTTTCAAGACTGTCAAAAGGGGGGATAGAATATTGCTGCCGGCACGCGCCTTTTCTGACTCCGAGTTCATTCGAGTCTTATTGGCCAGGAAGACCCATCGACAATTCTCGAAGGAGAAGCTGACGCTTGAAACTGTATCCCAGCTACTCTGCCTGGTTTGGGGCGTCACTGGCTATTTGCATCCTCCTATGTTCGGTAAATTACTCCGTAAAACCAGCCCGTCCGGTGGCGCGCGGCACCCTGGCGAAGTGTACGTGATGGCCTTGCGCGTAAAGGGTCTAAGGCCGGGTTTGTATCATTACCATCCGGGACGACATCATCTCACACGGATCAGCGCCAATGCCACGCCCAACAAGGCGCGGCTGTATTGTGCTCGCCAACGTTACACAAAAGATGCGGCTGCCTTGTTCTTAATGACTGCTGTGTTTCGGCGTACTATGTGGAAATATGGTCATGCCCGTGCCTACCGCGTGGTGTTACTAGACGCCGGTCATCTGTGCCAAACGTTTTGTCTGGTGGCGACCTGGCTTGGCCTGGCGCCGTTTTGCACTGCCGCGCTGAAGGACACACTGATCGAAGGGGACCTCGGAATAGATGGAATCAGCGAATCGGTGCTTTATGTAGCCGGCGTTGGTCTGCCTTCTACTACTTCGTGACTGTATATCTACTCACCGTAAGCGGCAGCACGCACGGCCTAGTGCGATAGATCCTCTCCTTTGTAAAAGCTGCTCCTATGACTTCGGTGCGAGGGAGGCGATAATTTTCTCGAAGCGCGGGTTGCCACGCAGCGAGTCCCAGTAAGGATGCAGCTTGAGAAAACCGTAGCTGAGCTCGTTTGGCACGCGCTCCACGGCGGCGATCTGTTCGATAGCGAGATCCTTCTCGCCCGTCCACGCGTAGATTTGCGCCAGGTTGGCGGCGAAGTCCGCGCCGGCAATAGCATCCTTGGAAATGGGCAGCAATTCGCAGGCGCGTCGGCCCTCGCGGAGCGCCTCTTCCTTCCGGCCGAGGCCGGCGTCGATCATGCCCAGCAGGCTCAGAGCGGCGGCGTAGTCTGGTTGCTTCTCCACGATCTTTTCCACTTCACTGCGCGCGGCCGTAAAAGCGGCCTGCGCTTTAGCTGAATCACCCTGCCAGCGAGCGACGACGCCAACCCAGTAGGCGTGGGGACAATTGACGCCATAGTTGGTCGCCACGCCATCACGGGGGTAGTTTGTCAGCACGCGAGCGGCGGCAGCCGCGGTTCGTTCGCATAAGGCGTAGTCGGGATGGTCCACATCGGGCGCGATGCTTAGATTTTCAGCGATCAGGGTGGCCAGTGTGGTTTGATACGGTTTGATGTCCGCTCGCCAGTCCAATGCAACCTCCGCGCGATTAATGCGGGTCAACGGGTCGCCCGGCACTATCGTTAGCGCGCGGTCGTAGATCCGGCCCGCGTCTGCATAATGACGCTGCGGCCGGTAGGTATAAGAAGCCAGTTGCTGGAGGGTGAAAAAGTTACGCGGATCCAACTCAAGGGCGCGCTCCAAGTTGCGCGTGGCTTCTGGCCAATTGCCTTCACGGCGTTCGATGAAGCCGGTAAATACGAAAACGTCGGAATTGTTGGGTAGTGTGCGTTTGGCGATGGCTAGCTCGCTGCGGGCTCGTCGGTAGTCGAGGAAGCCGTAATAGTAATAATTGGCCAGAGCAAGATGCGCCTCGCCCGCATCCGGCTGGAGGCGCAACGCAGTTTGCGCTGCGGCATCGGCCAGCTCAAGGCGGGCCGAACTGCGGTCGAATCCATACCAGTAAAGGGCGTCATGCACCCTGGAGAGCAGACACCAGCCGAGCAAAAAACGGGGATCGTGGGCGACAGCTTCATCGAGCAGACGGGCTGCTTGCGGCAGTTTTTCCCTTGCGTGGAGTGAATCCGACGCGTCGGCCCACAGCGCCTTCGCCCGCTCGTAAAGGTCCCACGCCGTCAAGTCTGTGGTGGGCACTTTCTCAATCGCGGCTTTTTCGCTAGGCGAAATTTTGGCTTGAAGCTGATCGGCTATCGTCTTGGCAATCTCGCTCTGAATGGCGAAGACGTCCGCGAGATCGCGGTCGTAATGCTCCGCCCAAAGATGCATGTCTGTCCTGGCGTCAATCAACTGTGCGCTCACGCGCACGCGCTCGCCTGCTCTTTGCACACTGCCTTCGACGATATGGGCCACGCCAAGCGCCTTGGCAATCTCGCGCAGATTACGCTTCGTCGCTGTCTTGTATTGCATCACCGACGTACGACTAATGACTTTCAAATCCGCGATCTTTGCCAGATCCGTGAGAATTTCATCTTGCACGCCATCGCTAAAATAAGCGTTCTTCTTCTCATCACTCAGATTTTCAAATGGCAAGACAGCAATGCTTTTCGCCGGAATCGAAGCGTTCGTACTAATCTCGGAGATGGTCCGCTCGATTGGTCCGCGCCGCAGAAAGATCAA
>DASYVQ010000087.1:0-12044 GCA_035936875.1 Chthoniobacterales bacterium | reverse complement strand
GTTTTTGCTCTGCTCTATCTGATCGGCCGAAACAGCATCGCCGGCATAGCGCCTGGTTCTTTTTCCGACGCGTTCTTTTTCAGTGTGCAAACGCTGGCCACGGTCGGCTACGGCCATTGGTATCCGCAAACATTTTACGGTCACGTCGTCACCACGATCGAAATCATGAGCGGTGTCTTTTTGCTCGCCGTCATGACCGGCCTGATCTTTGTCCGGTTTTCGCGACCGACCGCGCGCATAGTGTTTAGCAAAACAGTCGTGATCGCGCCGTTGAATGGCCAGCCGACGCTCATGGTTCGCGTCGGCAATGCGCGTCAGCAAAGCATGGTCGAGGCCGAGTTTCGCATCATGTTTAATCGCGACGAACCGCTGGTGGAAGGCGGCGACTTTCGTTACTTTTACCATCTCAAACTCCACTTCGACCGGCTGGCCATGTTTCCGGCCGCGCTCACCTTGCGACACGTTATCGATGAACAAAGTCCCCTTTACGGCGCAACTCCGGAATCGCTCCAAGCAAGCCGCGCCATACTGATCGTGTCCGTCGTCGGGATTGACCCGGTAATTTCCGCCGCCGTCCAAACGCAGAAGGATTATCTCGCGTCCGATATCCGATTCGGCGAACGCTTCGTCGAGATCTACACCTCGCACGGTGACGGAAAACTTACCGTCGACTACGGCCGCATCCACGACACCGAACCGGGGTAGTTCGCGGCCGTTAACCGCGCCCTCACTTCTGAAACGTCAACGCTATCTCTTTGTCTGTATCAATCGTCGGCCCGACGATAACCCGAAAGGCTGCTGCGCGGCCAAAGGCTCAGAGGAAATTTACAAGGCGTTGAAAGCGGAGGTGGCCGCGCGCGGACTCGCGCAGCTCGAGGCGCGTGTTTGTACGTCGAGCTGCCTCGATCAATGCGCGACTGGTGTCACCGTTCTAGTCGAACCCGATCACTTCTTTTACGGGCGGGTAACTCTCGCGGACGTACCGGAGATCGTGGACGCGCTCGTCACCGGTCACCGCGTCGATCGACTCGTGCTGAGCGCGGACGACCTGGCAAAGACTTGATCAGCGATTCTACTTTATCAGACGCGTCCTGATGTTGATTTCTGATGTGAGCGTTTGATGGACCGGGCAACGGTCCGCGATTTCCATTAACTTGGCGCGTTGTTCGGTCGTGAGCGCGCCAGTAAGTTGAATCTCCCGCTCGATCCTGTCGATCTTTCCCACCTTGGTCTCGCACTCGGCGCAATCGATCGCGTGAATTTTCGAATGGTGCAACGACACCGTTACGCTCTCGAGTGGCCAGCCTTTGGTGCGCGCGAAGAGCGAGATGGTCATCGACGTGCACGTGCCAAGCGCGGCCAGGAGAAAATCGTATGGAGACGGTCCGGTGTCTGTCCCACCAAACGCGACCGGTTCGTCGCCTTTGAGGTGATGTGGACCGATCTCAATTTCTTGCGCAAATCCCGCGGCACCGCCCCGGACGATTACGTGCGGAGAACCGTCAGTAACATTGGTTGCCATGGCTATTCGTGTATTGTGTTCATCCTTCTGAGAAGCAAGTAACTGAACGCTGCTGTCAGGAACCATACAAACAGGATTATTGCGTCGGCGGCTAAACGATGTTTACCAAAATTCATCTCTGAGATGACGTTCCCGTAAAAGGTGTTCACGCAGCCATGTGCGAGTACCGCTGGCCACAGGCTACGCGAAGACAACGTGAGCCATGCCAGAAAAAAAGAACTGAACACAGTTGTCAGGGGAAATAAGATGAGCGCTCCCAGAACAGGATGTTCGGGATAATTGTAACCGCTAAGGATCAGTGGGAAGTGCCAGAAGCCCCAGATCAATCCGAGAAGGGTTATCCCTGAAACGAGACCATAATGGTCGACGAGTTTGCGCTGCAGAAACCCTCGCCATCCTAACTCCTCTCCGAACGCGGGTATTCCGTTGACCACAGAAAAGACGATGGCCGTGACAGAATAATTTAGAATGAAAAACCACGGTGATTGTTCTCCTTTTCCGAGAACAAACATCCCCCTTTTGATGTCTACACCTGCCTGAGCGAACGCGAAATGCGTGGAACTGCCGGCTCCTGAAATGCCGATGATCAACATGCAAGCAAGCGCTAACAGTGCCGGAACAATCGCGGCGTAAAGCAAGTAGATCGGCTTTTTGATGCCCCAATCAATCGTGCGGAAACCTTCCCTTGTTATCAGCAAATAGCCCACGGCCATGAGGCCGGGTAGTAACATGAGAATTCCGAAAAAGGGCTTGGCCTTCGAATCTTCGAGGCCAAATGCGTGCAAAAGAAAAAGCTCGGAAGCCCACGAAACGAACAAAAGCGTTCCCACATACCACCACATTCTCTTTTTCGCGTTATCAGTCATCTCGAGTCTTGAAAGTCCGATTCGTAAACAAGCATGTGAATGCTTTGAGCACGATCACTTTGCCTGCACTTCTTGCAAACTGTGATAGCAGTGCGGCATGCGTTTCAATGTTGTTCAGGCGATGGCGTGCGTTCTTGCATTTCAGATTACGGCTGCAGCTGAAGATGTGTACAAGTTTGCGACTGAAATCCCAATTGGTGGCGAAGGCGGCTGGGATATCCTTACTATCGATTCTTCCGCGCATCGGCTTTATCTTTCGCACGCGACCAAGGTTGTTGTTGTCGATCTAACCAAGAACGCGGTCGTCGGCGAGATCGCCGACACGCTGGGTGTGCACGGGTTCGTCGTCGCGCCGGAATTGCAGCGCGGTTTTTCTTCGAACGGCAAAGAAGCGAAAACCAGCGTCGTTGATTTAAAAACGCTCAAGACCATTTCGAAGATCGACACCGGTGAAAGTCCCGATGCGCTGGTTTACGAACCGCGTCGCGGCGAGGTTTACGTTTTCAATCACAAGGGAAATTCAGTGACGGTGATTGACGCAAAGGCGGCAAAGGTGGTGAGCACAATTCAGCTTGGCGGCGCTCCGGAGTTTGCGGCGGTCGATAGCAAAGCGGGACGCGTTTACTGCAATCTCGAAGACAAGAGCGAAGTCGCAGTAATCGACATGGCGAAGGGCGAGGTGGTTGCGCGCTGGCCGGTTGCGCCCGGCGAAGAGCCGGGCGGCATCGCGCTCGATGCGGCCCATCACCGACTGTTTGCCGGTTGTCATAATAAGATGATGGCGATGCTCGATACCGAAACCGGCAAAGTCATTGCCACTGTGCCGATCGGAGAGAGGGTTGACGGCTGTGCCTTTGACGATGCAACGCAGCTCGTGTTCGCATCTTGCGGCGATGGCACCACAACGATCGCGAAAGAGGAAACGCCGCAAAAGCTCACGGTTGTTCAAACGCTTCAAACCGAACGCGGCGCGCGAACAATGACTATCGATCCTCAAACGCACCGGATTTATTTGCCCTCCGCACAATTCCAACCGCCGCCGTCACCGTCGCCCGGTGCGTCTCCAGCGCGGCCGACGATTGTGCCGAATACCTTGAAGCTGCTGATTTACGGTCTGGTTGAATCAGCGAAGCCATAGCCGAGGTGTGTTCTAATTGCGCGGCCTAACGATATCGCTCGTCGTTGTCGGTACAATCTGGACGCTCGCGGCACAGCACGCTCGGGCACAAGGCGGGCCACCGATGATTACGGACGATCCGGGCACGCCGGGGAACGGCCGTTTCGAAATTAATCTCGCTGTTGCATTCGAGCGTCGACCACAGGAAACAGCATGGGATTTGCCGGCGCTCGATGTGAACTACGGCGTCGGCGAACGCATCCAACTCACTCTCCAGACAGCGCCCGTCCTTCTGAAGCGCAACGGCCGCGGGCCAATCGGTGGATTAGGCGCGACGGAAGCAGCGCTGAAATGGCGATTTCTAGATGAAAAAAGCGACGGCGTCTCGATCTCAACATTTCCGCGCGTCATCTTCAACGTGCTGCAATCATCGGTGCGGCGCAGGTTGGCCGAAGACGGGACGCGCGTTCAACTTCCGGTGCAGGTCGCGAAGAAATTAGGCATTGTCGATCTTGATTTCGAATTCGGACCCCTCGCGAGCACGGTCGGTCGCAGCGAATGGCTTTACGGCATCGTTGGCGGAACCGATGTTACTAAGACAACCGAATTGATGGCTGAGCTGCACGGCACGGCGCGAATGAGTTTCGACCGCGATGTTCTCACCGTGAATTTCGGAATTCGCCAAAAACTCAACGAGCACTGCATATTCATCGCCTCGTTAGGGCACCAGGTCCGCACGCCGGACCAGGATCCGCTCGCCTTCATCGGTTACGGCGGCGTGCAGCTGCTCTACTGAGCGGCGTCTTCTTCGGATTTCTTCAATGCGCTTTGGAAGCCGGCTTCTGCGGGAAGATCAGGATCAACGCGACGATTACCACCAGGAGCGCTAACGATGCCGTGTAACGGCTTAGAGCCAGCCCTCCTTGTGCGTGCGGCTTATCGAGAAAATCGCCGACGACGGCGCCGAGCGGGCGAGTCAAGATGAATGCCGCCCAAAATAAAATGACGCGTGAAATGCTCGTGAAGGAGTAGAGAAGAGCGGTCAACAGAAGTAGACCACCGAATACCGCGGCCGCCCCGACATAGCCCATTTCATTGGTATCCGCGACCCAATCGCCGAGTGCCGTCCCGAGTGTCTGCGAGAACATGATCGTCACCCAATAAAACACCTCGACCTTCGGTGTATTCACCGTTTCGATCGATATGCTCCCGGTCGACCAACGCCAGATCAGAAGCGACGCAACCACGAAGATGAGCAAGATCGTCGAACCGCCGGTGTAGCCGATGCCGAGCGATCTGGTGCAATAGTCGGCCAGGGTGGTCCCGACCGTCGTCGTTGCGACGATCGTTAGCCAGTAGAGGAACGGGTGAAATTTTTTCGCCCTGATTTGCACGAGCACCGCGGCTACGAAAACCACACCGAAGACTGCCGTTCCGATCAGATAGCCGGTGCCTTTGGCTTGGGGCGTCGTTTCGCCAAGCCACGACATGGTGACGGCGTCGCCGCCCGTCTCGCCGAGCGTGGTCGCTAGGATCTTAATGATCCAGAAGGCGAGCGTAACCTGAGGGACCTTGCTCTGCATCACGGCGTGATTCGTCTGTCCGTGGTTGGCCATGGGTGATGACTGCTGCAGCGTCGTCTACTGAGTTGGCGCCTTAACCGGCCGCACTCGCGTGGTGTCGCTGGGCGACGTCGATCTCCGGAGAACGACACGATCCGATTCCCAGACCGCAGTGAATATATATGTGCGGCCTGATTGCACCGACAGATTCATAGACGTTGGCCGACGAAGCTCGGTGTTTGGCAGGGCTTGAATGGTCAACACATGGCGCCCCGCTGACACGAAACCTTCATAGTGCTGGTCCCGTGGAATGTCCGCAATTTTTCTACCGTCGATCGACAATTGGGCGACGAGATTAGTTCCAAAGTTCGGTACTCGTTGCACAATCAGGCGACCGTCTGCGCTATCGCGCGCCTGGGTCTCAGTGCCGCCGACAAAGATTGCGCAAGCAAAAGCAAGAACCAGAAAGATCCTGGAGCTAGGCCTTGAATTCATAACTTAAGTTACCGCCAGAAACAACTTTTCGCCATCGACACGCTCAGGTTCGTTTGTCCAGCTTTTCACACTCTATTATTAACCAATCGCCACGTCCAAATTAGCCCGGTGCACGAATACTCTTTTGAACTCCCATCCACCCCCTTCCCACCATGTGTACAGCGCGTTTTGCCTGGATAGTCGCAACGATATTATTTGGCTCTCTTGCCGCTCCTTTCGGGGCCGACGGCGAAAGTTTGCCCGACATGCGGCCGGCGCTGGTCGGTTCCGGTCGGGGCTCATTGGTCAACCTGATCGACACGCAGGCTCTGATAAAAAGAGGGCAGCAGCATGGGGCGGTTCTCTTCCGATGTCTGGTTCAACCCAGCGGGCAGACTGCCTATCAGATAGCCTATGGCGGAACTCCCAATTCAGACGTCCTCAGGCTGGAAGTAAGACACAAGCTGCACGACGCTTACTTTATTCCCGCTGTTTACAATCACCACAACACCTTCGCGTGGTTTTATGGCACGGTGACTTTCTCGGTGATTGATGGGAAACCGCATCTGAGAGTTTACGCCAATCAGGAGAAGTCGGAGTTAGCGCAAGGAAGCGATTTCATCACCCCGCAATCGATTTATGTGACCGGTCACGTCTATAACCGCGTGCCCCGGATGAAATATCCATTTGGATCCTGGGCGACGGAAGATGTTCCCGGCACAGTGGAATTCGAGCTAACGGTATCTACCAACGGTCAATTGAAAGAAATCCATATCGTACAAGAAAATCCTCCGGGAAAAGGTTACGGGCAAAACGCGCTCGGGGACTTGAAAGAATTTACCTGGCTGCCAGCCTACAAAAATGGACGGCCGGTCGAGATGCCGACCCATCTCACGTTCACTTTTTTGCCGCCCGACTGGTACTGGAAACCATAGCCAACCCCCGCTACGGGTTTCGATGGGGTGATGGCCTAAATCGTGGCCGTCTCCTGCTTTGCTGCTGCCGCTGCTGCTGCGGCATCGGCCGTTGCGTTGTTTGCGGCGAATCCTGAATCTTCATCATCTCGAATGTCCGAAAGAGTTGCGCCAGATCGATTACTTCGTTCGCGGCTGATCTCAGTGTTTGCCCCAGATTCGCAGCGACCGACGCGACTTCCACTCGAATCCCGTGTCGCCGCAATTTAATGGCGAGATAAGCGAAATCGGCGTCGCCGGTTACAAGAATGACAACATCGGGCCGCATCTCGAGGGAGAGTTCCACCGCGTCGATCGCCATCATCACATCCACGTTGGCTTTGTAATGGCCTTCTTCGGCAGGCGATCCGTCTTTGGTCACGACCAGAAATCCGTTGGAGCGCAGCCAATGCATAAATTTGTTCTTCTTGTCGCGCTCCTCTTGCCACGCGGGAATGGCGGGCGGCAACCCGGCATAGACCACCATCTCGATCAGCTCACGTCCCGTGTTTGGGCCGGCCAGAAAATCACGCAGCTTCAACCAATCGAGACCGCGTCCCGCGGTTCGCACCGAACTGCCCACGTTTGATTCATCCACCAGCACCAACGCTCTGGAACGCTGGAGACCGCCGTGATTTTTCTTTCGCATGATTAGATCTACAATGAATGGAGCGTGCTGGGAAGCCTCTGACCCCCTGATTGCTGATCTCTGACTTCTGACTTCTGATCTCTGGGCAATCTTACTTGCCCGGCACAAACACTCTGCCCTTCGTCTTGTCATCGATCGTCACGCTAAAATGTTTTCCCATCTCCATTGCTCCATTGTAGCCGAGCGTCCAGATCTCGTCGGCCGGAAAGTACTGCGGATCCATACGCTCGTATTGAGTCAGATCGTAGCCGCGCGAGCGCGCTTCCGCGTCGGCAAGATCGACAACTTCCTCTTTCGTTAGGCGCGCATTGGTGTACGACGGCGCCGCCGCGTCGGGGTTCGCGCCTGCGGGCGGGCCTTCGTTACCAGGTTTCATGTGGAGAGACGAGGGCGGCCCGGCCAATAAACGCAAAGAATTATCGGCGTCAGCCTTTGGCTCGTCGGCGGCCGGCAGTTTTTCGGTACCGCCATCAGCCGGTCGATCAGCGATCTCTGGTTTCTGGTCTCCGACCTCGCTCGCCGCCGTAGCCTTGGCGGAGGAGGCTGACCTCTGGACTGGCGTGTCTTCGGTACGAGCCGGATTAGTAATTGTTGGAGGCTCGACGCTTTCTGTTTTCGCACTAGCTTCGCCCGTCCGGTCCGCCATTCGGACGGACTCGTCCCGTGGCGAGCTCGCAACCGATGGTCCGGCTGCTGGAACCGACGGCTCGGTGTGCGCCTTAGGCTTTTCTGTTTTCGGGACGGAGGGTTGTTCCGAATCCGATTCCACTGGCAACGCTCTTGTTATTGGCCCGTCCGCCTCCGGCCGCGACGGCGCCGGACCGGCCGCCCAACGCGAAATCCGTTTGCCATCGGCGAAAGTCGCGTGCCCCGTCTTTCCCTTGGAATGAACGTTTACCCGTCCGCTAAACTTGCCCCGGACCATGTTGCCGAAATAGCGGCCATACACGTTACCCTTCGCCGTGTACCAGGTGAGGGTGCCAGCTCCCGTCGCGTATCCTTCACCGTCCCGGTCTCCGAACCAGGTCGCCTCGTCGCCCGGTTTCGGTTCGGCGTTCCAGACGGTGGTTTTGCCGTCTTTGGTGCGTTGATAATCGCCCGCGCCAAACGCAACGCTCGCGAACAACAGCAGCGCGCTGAAAACAAAAAGGAATCGTCCACTCACAGGTGAGATATTAGCAAACTTTCTAAAACACCGCACGCTGAACCTTCGGCAAAAGCAATCCGGCGGACATCAGCTCTGGACGGCTCGGCTCTTGCTTAGGTCCTGCATTGTCTATGAGCAAGAGCGGTTCAATCGCCGGTCCTGTCCCTCTACGCGTTTGCCTGATGATCGCGGCGCTCCTGAATTTTACGCCGGCAATCACCAAGGCATCGGTTGTGTTCGATTGGCCCGCGTCTCCCGGCTGGACAGCAGGTTCGCCCACCGCCGGGCAGACCATGACCCAAAGCTTTACCAGCGTCGATCCGAACGACATCACCGTTGCAGTCAACAATAGCGGGAACGGCGTCCAGGGAATGAACCTGCAAGCCGGCTACCCGCAGATCAGCTCCAATCCGATGACTGGAGGATTTACCGGAGTGAACGCGCTGCAGCTCTTCGTGATCAGCTCCCAGAGTGTCGGAACCTATATTAAGACAACGGTCAGCTTTGCCACGCCGGTTATAAACCTGTCCTTTCAGATCTGGGATGTTGACGCCTTTGCGGGGCAATTCGTTGATAAGATTTCCAACATTCAGGCACTGGCCCAGGGCGGTGGCGTGGTCGGGCCCGACTCGGTCACGAGTGCGGTTGCCGGCTTTAACACGATTATCGGAGCCGGGCTCAGCACCGTGGTTTTGGGAACTGCAAACGCTAACAATTCAACCAATCAGGGAACGATCAACATCATGTTTAATGGGCCGATCACGCAGTTTTCCTTCGAATGGTCGAACAGCGATCCCGCGCTCGGTCAGCAAGCCATAGCCCTCGGCCCGCTGACCTATTTTCCTGTTCCCGAAAGCAATGCCGCCTGCCTCAGTTTGACTTTTTGTCTGGCAGCGATCCTGGTCGAACGAGTTCGGCGGCGACGGTACCCGATCTGACATCTGACCTGAGGTCTTTGTTATCGGTTAATTGCTAACTCGTCGACGTCGGCGCCTGATCTCCGACCTCCGGCCTCTGACCGCTGGTCTTTTACTTCCTAATTTCTACTTTTTACTTTCTTAATTTCCCGCTCCTTGTCGCAAGCCTAACGACTGCCGCGTCTCCATCGTCAAATATCCGGTCGCGCCCAGACCGTGGTTGCTCTGATAGCGCAAAATCGCGCGGCGCGTTTCTGGTCCGAAGACGCCGTCGATTTGTCCGCGGTAATAACCTTCTCTCGCCAGTCGGTCCTGGGCGGCGGCAACGTTTTCGTCCGCGCCCTGATCGGAAGAATCGTAATTGCCCTGGCCGTAGTAATTCGGGTCGACGCTCTGGTCGTAAACGCCGGGGTCATAGCCGTAATACGGATTCGGATAATAGTAATCGTAGGGGTAGTAATCCCAGCCGTACCACGGAAAGAATCCGAGATCGAAAATGAACCATGAGTTGTTGACCCAACGGCAACGGTGCCCATGCCACCAATGGTCGCTGTGACGATTCCAATCGCGATGCCAATCTCCCGCGCGCCGCGCGAAAACGTGATTGCTCGCACCACCGGCGCCAGTGACGCGGTTGCCGTTTGCGATTGAACCAACACGGTTTTCACGATTGTTCCGGATTGTTCCAAGATTGCGGACGCGATTGTTCTCCAATCGCGCGAACCGGTTGCCGCCCCCACTATTGAGCGTCCCGGACGTAAACTCACGCTGACGGATTCCAGCGCCTCCGTCCGAACCGACCGAACTGAAGGAGCGCTGACGAAATGAAGTCGGCATCGAACGCACGCCCATCGATTGGAAACGTTGCGATCGCGTAACCATGCGACCGCCGCCATACCGGACACCGGATCCGGAACCGATCGTCGGAGCCGAGGAGCGTCCGCGTGCGGGCGCCACCTGCGATCCGCTACCATTGTTTCCGTCGTGTTTGCCGGCTTCGGCTGAAACAGCCAGGGCCGCGCTGACGATCACTGCAAGCAAAAGGACTTTGTGGGTTTTCATAGTGTGGGATTCCGTCTGTTAGACCATGTCGGTCATTGAACCATTCAACCAATCTGTTGTTGCGGACGAGTTTATCACTTTTCTCGGCCAGATGGCGAGACCGATATACCCGATCGCCGAGCTCTAACTGCGGAAATGAGTTCCGTAAACGGTCACGAACCTGCTCACAATTAAGTTAATTGAGACATGTTAGACCAAAGCGAAGAAACGGAATTTCTACAGCGACGTCGCAGTAAGCTCATCGGATTTATCATTACCGAAGCTTCGGCGATTGGCGTTCTGCTCCTGGCGGGGGCATTCGCCTTGTCGTCGCGACTGGCCGATTCCACCCTGGCCTTGTCCGTGAACATTGTGACAATCGCGGCGGCCGCGGCCGTAGCGATGATCCCGATCATCTTTTTCGCAATCGCGCCCATCCTTCCCCGAGGAGACTAATCTCAGCGTTTCGACTTCCGGCTGCCAGGCCTTTTCAGCAATTTGCGGAGACGCGCCGTGGTTTGGTCGCGATCTAATCGACTCGCGGCGACATCGAGCATCAGTTCCTCCCATCGTTCGCTGTCCGGTCGCGGCTCAATCCCGTTCAGTCGCAGGAAAACAATCGCCGCCAGCATGGCGGTGCGTTTGTTTCCGTCGAGGAATGGATGATTGCGACAGATGTAAAACAGGTAAGCAGCTGCGACGTCGACGATATCGGAATAAGGGGACTTCCCTCCAAAACTCGACTGCGGAGCCAACACGGCGGACGCGAGCAGGTTTTCGTCGCGCACACCGCTTAACCCTCCGAATTGTTTCAGCGCTTCGGCGTGGATCTCGCGGACGGTCTCGACGCTAAGATGGAAGCAATCACCCGGTGTCGCGCTCACGCGAGTTTGCGCAGCGTTTTCCGGTAATCCTTCGAACTCTTTTTTATCGCCGCCATGATCTCTTTTTTCGAAGGTCCCTGGCGGAGTGGCATCAGCATGATTGCGCCGCTTTTGGGCACAACCGTGACGTTGACTTGATCGCCCACTTTTACTCGCGCGAGATCCATGAGCGCGGCGTCGAAAATGATGCCTTGGGAATTTCCGATCTTGGAAACGGTCTTGGTCATGCTGTAATACTATGTTTTACCAAAGCATTACGCAAGCCTGTCCCTCCCGTATCCTACTTTCTACTTTGAGCCGCGGGCACAAACGCTGCTCTTTTTGGACGCGGTTATGGACGCAGCTCTCAAGATCTTGGCCGTGGACAACGAGCCGTCGGTCACACTTTCCCTGCGCTACATCTTTGCCGGCCCGCGCTACAAACTGACCAGCGTCGAAAGCGGCATTGACGCGTTAGCCAGGCTCGACGCCAATTCGGATCGATACGACGTCATTATTGTCGACCAAAAAATGCCGAACCTGACCGGTGTGGAATTGGTGAGCGCGATACGGGACCGCGGCATCGCCGGCAAGATCATCGTAGTGTCGGCGCACCTTTCGTCGGAAATTCGCGAAGCCTACGAACGCATGGACGTGCACGTCATGTTCGGCAAACCGTTCGACATCGGCGAACTGCGCTCAGCCGTCGATAGCCTCGCCGCCTAATTGCCGATCTTAGTGGCCGTTCTCCTCAGCGGCAATCCGCGGCTTTCTACTTTGATTCGTTCACTCCCGCTCACTGACCGCCTGCCTCGGCGGTTGGACCATCTACCCGACGGCTGCCAAGAACGCCGTGTTCTACTTTTTACTTTCCTTGTGCTTTTTCTTCGCGAGCGCGAGGCGCTCTGTCTTTTTGCGGCGTCTCGCCCGTTT
>DASYVQ010000086.1:0-10257 GCA_035936875.1 Chthoniobacterales bacterium | reverse complement strand
CACTGATAATAACTCGCAGACTCATTAAGCAAAAGGCACGCCATCACCGGTTGCCCGGCTTTGACACCTTGTAAGCACATCATTTCAGGTACTATTTCACTCCGCTCACAGCGGTTCTTTTCACCTTTCCCTCGCGGTACTGGTTCACTATCGGTCGCCAATTAGTATTTAGGCTTACGCCGTGGTCGGCGCAGATTCATACGAAGTTTCACGTGCATCGTATTACTCAGGAAATCCCTAGGCGTGCTCCAGTTTTCGGTTACGGGCCTTTCACCCTCTATGGCGCAGCTTTCCAGAAGCTTCACCTAACCTTTGCACTACCACATCGGGCTCCTACAACCCCGATCGATAAATCGACCGGTTTAGCCTCTTCCGCTTTCGCTCGCCACTACTTACGGAATCTCTTTCGATTTCTGTTCCTCCGGTTACTGAGATGTTTCACTTCACCGGGTGTCGCGATGTTCGTGCTATGTATTCACACGAACTCGAGCAAGTGTTACCTCGCTCAGGTTATCCCATTCGGAAATTCACGGGTCAAAGCGTGTTTGCCGCTATCCGTGACTTATCGCAGCTTACCACGTCCTTCATCGCCTATTGGCACCAAGGCATCCATGATGCGCTCTTTGTAGCTTGATCAATCTGTTCCGATCCCTTGCGGGATCAGAGATTCTTTTGATAACTGAAACTCTCCGGCTGAAGATCTTAACCTCCAGCCGCTTTGATTTCAGACTCAGCTCTTAAAGTTGTACTTTCTTACTACCCTGTATGTAGATGTCAAAGAACCAGCTCTGGCGTACATTCAAACGACAAAAAAACTCAATCTCGCGCCGACGATAATCACGGCCTGCCGTGCCGTAGTCCCGCGACTGCGAGACGAAAGCAGGTTTCCGATAATCATGCCGGGACAAAATTGAGCTCAATTTGCAGTCCCAAATGTACGTAGAACGAACTCCCGGATTAGAGGAGTCCCGCTTCCAGCGGGATAACCAAAGTACCGTAGATCGAGACACCGTCAACCCTCTTCGCCAAATTTCTGTATAATTTTCCGTCGCCTGCATCTTGCTGTATTCGAGGCGCTTAAATACTCCCACCAGATGTTTTAGTTGGCAGGCGGAGCGCCTGCCCTACAATTCCGGCATGCAACGCAGTGATGGACGCGCACCTGATCAAGTTCGCCCGATCAGTTTTGAATTAAACATCGCGCCGCACGCGACTGGATCGGTCATCGTTGCGATGGGCAATACGCGCGTAATCTGCGGCGTCACAGTTGAAGAAGCGGTGCCGCGCTGGATGAAAGAACAAAATGTCAGCGGCGGCTGGCTGACGGCCGAATATTCAATGTTGCCTTATTCGACCATAACACGGAAGCCGCGCGACATTTCGAAAGGGCGACCCGATGGCCGCAGCACGGAAATTCAGCGACTGATCGGACGATCCCTGCGCGCCGTTGTCGATCTTGAAAAACTCGGTCCGCGCACGATGTGGATTGACTGCGACGTGCTGCAAGCCGATGGCGGAACCCGGACCGCTGCGATCACGGGCGCGAGCTTGGCCGTAGCGCTGGCATGTCGAAAACTTGCCAAAGAAAAGAAAGCGGACGCGCCGCCGATAAAGAAGTTAGTGGCTGCGGTCAGCGCCGGAATGCTCGACGGAAATGCGATTGTCGATCTTAATTATGAAGAGGACAAAGCTGTGACCGTCGATTTCAATCTCGTTGCAACAGAGGACGGCGAATTTGTAGAAGTCCAAGGCTCCGGCGAGGAATCGACCTTCGCTCATGCACAGCTTGATGAAATGATCACGCTCGCTCGCAAAGGGATCGCCGATTTGATCGCGGCACAGCGTGCTGTGCTCGCGCGCTTGATGGTCTCTCCGCCGGAGAGCTAAATCATTTTGCTCGCACACCGTTTGCTTTAGAACAAGAACCTCGAATGAAGAAGGCGCTCATCACTGGGATTACTGGCCAGGACGGAAGTTATCTCGCCGATCTCTTGCTGGAAAAAGGCTACGAAGTGCATGGCATAATTCGCCGCGCCAGCACGTTCAACACTTCGCGCATCGATCATCTCTACGCCGATCCGCACATCAACGGCGTCCGCATGTTTTTGCACTACGGCGATCTGAGCGACTCAGTGAATCTGGTCAAGCTCCTCTATGCTTTAAAGCCCGACGAAATTTACCATCTCGGCGCGCAAAGCCACGTGCGGGTCAGCTTCGATATTCCCGAGTACACCTCGGATGTCACCGGTGTCGGCACGATTCGGATTCTGGAAGCGATCCGCGAAGTCGGATTGCGTTCGCGTTTTTATCAGGCGTCGAGCAGCGAAATGTTCGGCAAAGCGCAATCGGTCCCGCAAAACGAGAAGACGCCTTTCTGGCCGCGCAGTCCCTACGGCGTGGCAAAAGTTTTCGCGTACTGGGCGACGGTGAATTATCGCGAGAGCTACGGTCTGCAGGCCAGCAATGGCATCTTGTTCAATCACGAAAGCCCGCGTCGCGGCGAAACTTTTGTCACGCGTAAGGTTTCACGCGCGGTCGCTGCGATTAAGCACGGTCTGCAACACGAATTGTTTCTGGGGAACCTCGATGCGAAACGAGATTGGGGTTACGCGCCCGAATATGTCGAGGGTATGTGGCGGATTCTCCAACAGGACAAGGGCGACGATTTCGTGCTCGCTACCGGTGAAACACACACCGTGCGCGAGCTCGTTGAAGCCGCGTTTTCACATGTCGATCTTGATTGGAAGAAATACATCAAGCACGACCCGCGTTACGAGCGTCCGGCAGAAGTAGATTTGCTCGTTGGCGACGCTTCTAAAGCAAAAAAGATTCTCGGCTGGGAACCGAAAGTGAAATTTAAAGAGCTGGTTCGCATCATGGTCGATGCGGACATGGCACTGTTGTCCCGTAAAACTCCGCAGGAGCATCTCGGCAAATTGCCGTGATGCCTAACGAATCACGCTCGTGGAGTGATTCGTCTCCGCCATTTGCGTGGCGGAACTGAGATCGGGAACCAGCGCGACAAGCGGAAGATCGACAATTGAGACCTGCGCACCGCGACCGACGATGCTGTAGAGATTAATGATGTCGGTCGAGCGCATACGGATGCAGCCGTAACTCGCTCGCCGGCCGATGTTGCGTTCTTCGGGCGTGCCATGGATGTAAATGTCGCGGGCGAAAGCATTCGCATTTTGCGCTTCGCGGCCGCGCAGCCAGATGATTCGCGTAACAATCGGATCGCGACCAGCCGCGTCTATGGGAATGATTTCACCGGTGCGGCGGCGATTTTTGAAGACTGTGCCAGCAGCCGCGCCGTCCCCAATCTTGTCGGCAATCTCCAACTCACCGAGTGGCGTGCCATAACTTCCTCGCCGATCGCCGAGGCAAAATTTTGATGTCGAAACCGGATACGTGGCGACCAGTTTGCCTTTTTCCAGGAGCGCCAATTTCTGTTCGCGCACACTGATGACAACGTGATGTTGTGTGTCGGGAGGCGCGGCGCACGAGGCGATAAGAATCACGACCATCGGCAAAAAGATTGCTCGAATGAAAATGTCGATCTTGTTCATGTCGATCTTTGCGCTCGGTCGAATCGGAAGAACTCTTCCGCGGTTGCGGTCGTTGCGCGAGCAATTTCTTCGAGAGTAATTCCCCGCGTGTTGGCAATCGATTCAGCGACCAGTCGCGTGTGAGCGGGTTCGCAGCGCTTTCCGCGAAACGGAACGGGTGCGAGATACGGACAATCGGTTTCCACCATGAACTGACCCAGCGGGATTTGTGCCGCGACTTCTCGTACCGCTGCGCCGTTTTTGAAAGTGACAATTCCGGTAAACGAAACCAGGTGCCCAAGGCCGAAAACTTCATTCGCCTGCTCGAGCGTGCCGCCGAAACAATGGAAAACGCCGCTCACCTGGCGCCCGTAATCGCGCAAGATTTCGAGAGTGTCGTCCCAGGCGTCGCGCTGGTGAATCACCACATTCAGTCGCAGCTCGACTGCAAGATCAAGCTGCTGTTGGAACAAACTCGCCTGTTTCGATTTGTAAGCGCCATCGTGAATTTGCGCTTCAATCTGATCGTCGGTGGACGTTTGTAATGCTTTCGCGAAAACCTGCGTCTTACGGTCCTTCGCCAATTCAACGCTCGGCAGCCGATGATAATCGAGGCCGGTCTCGCCGATCGCGACGACGCGCGGACTTTTCGCAAGTTCGCGCAACGGTGTGATCACATCTTCGCCTGCTTCCTCGGCATAAGTGGGATGAACGCCGATGACAGCGAAGATGTTTGGATATTTGTCGGCAAGATCGACAGCGCGCCGGCTGCTCTCAACCGAAGTTCCAATCGTAATAATGCGCGTAACTCCGGCTTCAGTTGCGCGCCGCAGCACATCATCAAAATCGTTCGCAAAATCGGGGTAATCGAGATGCGCGTGAGTTTCTATGAGCATTGCAGATTGAAAATTTCAAATTTCAAATTGAGGGAGACGGAACGCGCTGTTTTTAAATCTGCAATCTTCAATTTGAAATCCGCAATTCCCTACCATTCGATGATGGTGCTCGCCCAAGTCAGGCCGCCGCCAAACACGACCATCAATACGTAATCGCCGTGTTTGATGCGGCCGCTGCGGTTCGCTTCATCGAGGGCGATGGCCACAGCCGCCGCGGACGTGTTGCCGTAGCGATCAAGGTTCACGTAAAATTTCTCGAGCGGAATGTCGAGACGATCGGCGATTCCCTCGATGATGCGCAAGTTTGCTTGATGCGGAATGACACAAGCGATGTCATGGATCGACAAGCCCGCTTGTTTGAGCACTTTTTTAGCGGCGCCGAACATCGCGATCACCGCTTGTTTGTAAACTTCTTTGCCGGCCATGTGAATCGTCGCCAGGTTAAGATCGACATTGTCCCGGGTGATCGGACAACGCGATCCACCACCGGGCATAAAAAGAATGTCGGTGAATTGTCCATCGCTGCCGATATGCGTGCTGATCACCCCATGAGCGCTGCCGCGATGTTGCAGGATGGCCGCGCCGGCGCCGTCACCAAAAAGCACACAGGTATTGCGATCGGTCCAATTGGTAATCGAGGTCAACTTCTCCGCGCCGATCACGAGCACGGTATCGTGAGTGTGCGACGTGATAAACTGCTGGCCGATTTCGAGCCCGAAAATAAAACCGGCGCAGGCGGCGGAAACGTCGAGACAAGCGGCATTCTTGGCCCCGATTTTTTTCTGCACGAAACAAGCGGTTGCGGGAAAAAGCATGTCCGGCGTGGCGGTAGCGACGAGAATGAGATCGATCTCGCTCGCCGAAACCTTCGCCTGCTCCATCGCCTTGAGCGCAGCCTTTGCCGCCATATCACTGGTGTTCTCATCTTTTGCAGCAATGCGGCGCTCTTTGATGCCGGTCCGGGTGGTGATCCACTCGTCGCTGGTGTCAACCATGCGCGAGAGATCTTCGTTGGTCAGAATTTTCTCCGGCACGTAACTGCCCGTGCCGACGATCGAGACGGTGCGCCGCGGTTTACTTGAGCGCGGTCGCGGGTTCGAGCGAGGCTGTCGTTTCATGATAACGGCGAATTTCCTCGACGATATGCGGGTTCACTTGTTGTTCAATTGATTCGGCGGCGACACGCAACGCGTTCTTGATCGCGAGCGGAGAGCTGGCGCCGTGCGCGATGATGCAAATGCCGTCGACGCCGAGAAGCGGGCTGCCGCCATAGTATTCGTAGTTTGTTTTATCTTTGATGGCGTGAAATGCACCGCGCGCGAGAAAGGCGCCGGCCTTGCGCCGTTTACTGCGCATCAATTCGGCCTTGAGCCACTTGAAAATTGCGACTGCGATGGACTCGGATGTTTTTAAAATCACGTTGCCGACAAAACCATCGCACACCACCACCTCAACCGGATCTTCGAATAGATGACGGCCCTCGATGTTGCCGCGAAAGTTGAGTGAAGTTTTCTTCAACATCTTGAACACTTCCTTCGTCTTTTCAGTTCCTTTCACGTCCTCTTCGCCCAGCGAAATCAGACCGACCCTTGGATTTTTGTAACCAAGAACGTGGCTCGAATAAACCGAGCCCATGATCGCGTATTGGAGAAGGTGTTCGGGGCGCGCATCGATATTGGCTCCGGCGTCGACGAGGACAAAGACATTGAATTGCGTGGGCAGCACGGCCGCTATGCCAGGCCGATCGATTCCTTCCAGCGTCCGTAACTTGATCATACTCGCTGCGACCGCCGCGCCGGTATGGCCTGCACTCACAATCGCATCCGCGTCGCCGCGTTTCACCAGATCGACTGCTCGACTGACCGACGAATCTTTTTTGCGACGCACAGCCGACCAGGCGCGGTCGCTCATGTCTACCACTTGCGTCGAGTGCACGATGCCGACCCGCGAATCGCTGCATTTGTGCTTTTGCAGTTCCCTTTTGATCTGCGGCTCGTCGCCAACCAGATAAAGCTTCTTAATGTAGGCGTACTCACGCAGCGCCATCACTGCGCCGGCCACTAAAATAGGCGGGCCGAAATCGCCGCCCATTGCATCCAAGGCGATCTTCATCGGGTAGAAATTTTGCGAGCTTTAGGCGTCGATTGCAAAACGAAAATCTATGCGCGTTCGATCACCGTGGAGAGACACGCCCTGCGCTACTTCCCTTCGACGGTCAATATTTGCCGGCCCTTGTAATAACCACACGACGGACATGCAGTGTGCGACGGAAGCGAACTGCCACACTGCGGACATTTGCTTAGCTGCGAAGCGCGCCAGCGGTTGGCCGCTTTGCGTGTGCGCAGGCGCATCTTCGAAGTTTTGCGTTTTGGGACTCCCATAAGAGGCGATTAGGAAAGCAGGAAATCAGGAAAAGACAACCTGCGACGAAGAGTTTCCGATTCCAGGGGCGATAACCGCTTCCGATCTCTTTCCGACGAATCTGAGGCGCGCTTTGCGAAGCGCTCCTCATGGCATAGTTTCGCTACTTCGATGCTGATGCAGCCGCTCGCAAGAGGCCATGAGGGATAATCCGGCCAAGGAGAATGATCGCCACCTGCGGGTGGATCAGCTCGGTGTCGATCTCAAGCAGCGGGCTGTCCGCTCCGGTGTAGTTGTGCTCGCGGGCCAAGCGGCCGCCGGGTTCATCGGCATCACGGCAGTCGCGTTTTTGGCAAGATTGCTAGGGCCTGCCGACTTTGGTCTTATCGCGATGGCTTTTCCAGCCGTGGTGATTGCATCCACGCTGCGGAATTTCGGGCTAGATATCGGCGCGATCTATCGAGAGCGTCTCAATTCGCAACTGATGAGCGCGCTTTTTTGGCTGGCGCTCGGTCTGAATTTTTTACTCACGCTCGCGCTTGCGGCAATGGCGCCGGGGCTGGCGTGGTTTTACAGCGAACCGCGGTTAGTCAAGATCATGCTTGTTTTTGCCGGCGCCGTTCTCGTTCTCAACCTTGGCGCCCAACATGAGACATTACTAAAACGACAGATGCGCTTCGACATTCTTGCGCTAAATGCCGTGATCGCCGCGGGCGTGGGCGCGGGCGTGGCCATTGCGCTTGCGTTTGCGGGCGCGGGTTACTGGGCGCTGGTTGCGCAAACGAGCGTGATTTTTTTCCTTCGTAGTGTCCTTGCGTGGGTTAAGTGTGGTTGGCGACCGGCGCCGCTCCAAAGGGTGGACGCAGAATATGGCCTGGTTTTGCGAGCGATGCTCGTTTCCGGACGAAATCTTACCGGGACGCGAGTGCTCACGCTTTTTTCGAATTATTTCGATCGCATCACTGTCGGTTGGCTGGCCGGTCCAGCGATCCTCGGGTTGTATGAAAACGGACGCCGGCTCGCATTTTTCGCCTTGGACACGCTTTACTTCACATTGCTGGATGTGGCGGTGGCGGGCTTCAGCCGGACGGCGGGAGACAATGCGCAATATCGTGTTGCGGCGATCAAAGCAGTTCAGATGACGCTGGCAGTCATGCTGCCATGCCTGGCCTTTTTGCTGGTGGAGATGCGGCCCGCGACGCTGCTCGTTTTAGGTGATCGCTGGTTACCGGCGGTGCCCTATGCACAACTCTTGATCCTGGCTGCTTTTGCACAAAGCCTGAGCCGTACGCTAGTATGGTTTTATCTCTCCAGAGATGAGACCGAGCGCCAGGTTCGCTGGATGACAATACAAACCACGGTCATTCTCGCGGCGGTGGCGATCGGCGCCTGGCTGGGTGGTCCGCACGGAGTGGCGCTGGGGCTTGTCTGTGCCACTTGGGGTTTAACAATTCCGGCGATTGTTTACGGTCTCCAGAATTCGCCGTTCACTGCAATGGACTTTGCCTTCGCAGCCGCACGGCCCGTGCTGCTGTCCCTCGGCGTGGCGGCCTCTTTGTTCGTGATCGAAACAGCCAAGCACTGGTCATGGTCGCCGTTAACCCATTGCGCTGTTGCGACGCTTATATATAGCCTGACCTACGTAGGAGGCTGGGTTGCGTTGCCAGGGGGGAGCACGTCGGGAATTCAGATGATCCGGCTTTTGTGTGGCGCGTTAGGGAAACGTCCGGGTCTTAATGCCGGTCAAGTAGTATGACTGCAAACCTGCCATCGGCGGTTATAGCCGCGGCGACGGACAGCTGTTATGCGCTGCCGCTCGCAGTGATGCTGCGAAGCGCACTCGTTAACCTTAACCCCGAAGTGGGCATCGAGGCACACATTGTCGATGACGGATTATCTTTGGCGGAACGGAATAAAGTGGAAGCTTCGCTGCCAGCGCACGTCGGTTTGCATTGGATCCGGCGATCACGAGCAGAGTTCGACGGATTACCCAATTGGGGTCGGATGAGTTTGACGACTTATCACAAATTGACGCTCGGGGAATGGCTGCCGTCACGGGTGAAGAGGGTGATCTGGCTCGATGCTGACATGCTTGTGCTGGGCGATCTCGCTCAGCTGTGGGAAGCGGATCTTGGCTGCCATCTCGCACTAGCGGCGCAAGATATCCTCGTTCCGTATGTTTCCTCGCGCTTTGGCATTGCCGCTCATCGCGAGCTCGGGCTTACGCGGCAGGCGAGATATTTTAACGCTGGTGTCATGTTGATCGACGTTGCACAGTGGCGACGTGATGAGGTGGGGGCGCGCGCATTCGATTATTTGCGGCGCTACCATGAACGAGTGTTCTTTTGGGACCAGGAAGCGCTGAATGCCGTGCTAGCCGGCCGGTGGGAAGCACTCGATCCGCGATGGAACTGGAATCCGCTGATTGACCGCTTATCGGCCCACAACCGCGCGCGTGATGAAACAACATGTGATCCGTGGATCATTCATTTCGTCGGAAATCTCAAACCGTGGACCTATCTCGGATCCAGCCGCAATCAGATGCTGTATTACCAATGGCTCGATCAAACCGCTTGGAGGGGTTGGCGACCGAAGCAAAGTTGGCGCAGCCGTTTTTTGGCGGCCTACGAATCCTCACGACTGCGTGCGCTCGTTTATCCGCTCGAACAACTCCATCTGCGGCTTGTGAGGTTGATGACGCGTAATAGGAACGGCTGGCAATTATGAATGTATCGTCTCGCGCCCCGGATTTGTCGGTTATTCTTCCAACCGATACCTACGAGACGATCCAGCCAGTTCTGGAAAAACTCCGTCAGCAAACCGTCGCCCATCGGATCGAAGTGATCCTGGTTGCGCCTTCGGCGGAGGCGGTGGCAAAAGCGAGCGCGCACGAAGCGGACTTCGCCGCGCTTCGAATTGTGGAAAGTGCCACACTTTCACCGCTGGCGGTTCCACGTGCGGCAGGCATGCGCGCAGCCGCCGCCCCGCTGATTTTTGTCGGAGAGACCCACAGCTATCTGCATCCCGACGCGGCTGAAAAACTCATGGACGCGGCGGCATCCGGACCCTGGGCTGTGGTCACGCCCGGCTTCGAAAATGCCAATCCGGCCACCGTGCTCAGCTGGGCGTCATTTCTCGGCGCTTACGGCCGCTGGAGCGCAGACTTGCCCGCGGGCGAAATTCCGGAGTCTCCGCTTTACGATTCGCTTTACCGACGCGATGTGCTTCTCGCATTAGGCGAGCGCCTGGTGTCGACGCTATCGCACGGCGACGATCTGCGTCGCGAAATGCAGGCGCGAGGTCATCGCATCTGCTTCGAGCCGGCCGCTCGCATTGAACATCTAAACATCGACAAGCCTGCAGCGTGGTTCCACGAACACTTTCTGATTGGCCTAACAATTGGATGGCGGCGGGCGCGCCAGTGGCCTTGGTGGCGGCGGCTCGTTTACATC
>DASYVQ010000085.1:0-4318 GCA_035936875.1 Chthoniobacterales bacterium | reverse complement strand
AAACGGCATCAAGACTAGATAGCGGCCAGCGAAGCTCAGGTTCGTGGTCACGCGCGGGCCTTTCGTTCCGATCGGGCCTTTGGTCACCTGCACGATTACCTCCGAGCCGACCGGATAGATATTGGGAATATCCTTGGCCGTTATCCGTTTCCGTTGTTTTTTCGACGGCCGGTCGACTTCCTCGATGCCGCTATCGAGGGCGGCGGGTATGGCGTCCCAAAAATGGAGGAAGGCGTTTTTCTCGAAGCCGATGTCGACGAACATCGCCTTCAGCCCCATCTCGATGTTCTTGACTTTGCCTTTGTAGACGCTGCCGACGATGCTGCGCGAGTCGCTCCGCTCGACGCTGTATTCCTCAAGCCGGCCATTCTCGAGCAACGCCACGCGGCGCTCGAGTTTTTCCACGCTGAGAACGAGTTTGTTGCCAGTCTTCCGTCCGGGAAGACCGAGAAATTTTTTTACTTTGTCTAGCATAAATCTGTAGAAGTTGGGCAAGCAAAGGCCCGAGTGGGCCAATCATCTCGCTCGTTATTAAATTAGATCGACAATTCATCTTCGTATCGCGCGACGAACTGGCGGCGGGGTTGGTTGTGCTGGTTGGCGTCGTACTCCAAAAAGTCGTTCGAAAAAATTAAGCGGCCGCTGCGATTGTGCCAATGGCGCGGCGCGTGCCGCACGTGCTTTTGCCACTTTCCCCTGCGCATCCGCTTCAGGTTCCACATCGGGCGAGGCATTATCGCTCGCCATTTGCACGTCGGCGCTTTGGCTGGTATCGGCGCCTTCTTCGTCCCCGCTGCCGAGATTACCTCCAGCATAGCTCACTGCTTTGATCAATTGCAGCGGATTGGCTTTATGTGCGGGTGCGAGCCAGGCGACCTGCATGTCGAAGTTACCTTCATCCATCGCCAAAGTTCGTTCGAGAATGCGTGTAGCGATCGGGCCAGCGACCTCGCCGCCGTGCCCAGAGGCACCCTGCACCATCACTGCGACGACATACTTCGGATGGTCAAATGGCGCGAAACACACAAACCACGCCACGTTTTCCTCGTGGCCACGGTCGGTGGCCTGCGCAGTGCCAGTTTTCCCAGCCACCACAACGTCTTTCAAACGCGCTCTGCCACCCGTTCCTCCGTCTTCGTTAACAACTTTCCACAAACCTTTGCGCACCAACTCGATCTGGTCGGGCGAAACTTCTCTTCGCAAATCCGAGCGCATTCGTGGTGTCTGCGGCACTGCCGGTTTGCCATGCTCGTTCAGGACCGGCGAGCCGTCCTGGTTCAGAACTTTATCGACCAGGCGGGGGTAATAACACGTTCCACCGTTGGCTGCGGTGGCATAAGCCATCGCCAATTGCAGAGGCGAAACAAGCGTGTAGCCCTGGCCGATCGAAACGTTGGCCGTTTGCGCCTGCGACCACCTCTCCTGCGGATGGTGAATTTGCATCCACTCAGGCCCCGGCATATTGCCGGTTTGTTCACCTGACAGTTGCAGGCCCGATTCTTCGCCGATTCCCAACATCTTGCCAACGACGTCAATGGACTGAATGCCAGCAGCGTTTCCGAACTGATAGAAAAATGAATCGCACGACACTTTGATCGCCTCGACCAAACCAATTGTGCCGTGGGTGTAATGTTTCTCCGCGACCCAGCATCGGAAAAAGTGATCGCCGTAACTGATACCGCCACCGCAACTGTACTTCGCGTTCGTGAGGTTCTTTCGCAGACCGGCAAATGACGTGATCAACTTGAATGTCGAACCCGGCGGCAGCGCGCTCACCGCCCGGTTAACTAGCGGATCGCCTTCGTCTTTGCGCAGCGCCTGCCAATCTTTCGCCTTGATGCTCGGAATGAATGCGTTCGGATCGAACGATGGCACCGACGCCATTGCCAGAATGTTGCCATTGTTTGGATCGACAACTACCGCCCCCGCACGGCTGACCGCGCGCAAAGCTTCGTCCGCGGTGGCTTGGATTCGCGCATCGATAGTCAGGAAAACGTTGCCTCCCTGCTTGGGCGGGTCCTCGCGCAAAACGCCCTCGATCGTCCCTTTGGCATTGCGCTTCAAATAGCGAATGCCTGGTTTGCCACGCAGATATTCATCCATCGCCTTCTCGATATTGGATTTTCCATCCACGTCGCCCTGATAAAACGTGAACTTGCGCGCTTCCTCTTTGTTCGTGTCGTCCGGCGCACCGACGTAACCGAGAATGTGCGCCGCCAGCGCACCGTAAACGTACGAACGCACCGGCTTGATCGCGATGTCCACGCCGGGTAATCCCACATCGTGCTCGGAAAACTTCGCCATCGTCGGAAAATCGATGTCCTTGATGTAGGAATACGGCACCTCAGTGTCATTGCGAAAATGGCGTTGCAATTGGCCGGCGTTGTAATCGCGCGCCAGATCCAGATCGTCCAACCGCGGGACGATGCCGTCATTGACGATTTTAATGATGTCGGGCTCCTTCACATCTTTCGGCATACCGTTGATTGTTGCCCGGTGTTCGGTCAGCGGTGGTTGGCCAAAACGCTCGCGATAGCCTTTCACCATTTCCGGTAAATAAAAATCGACCTCGTAGCTCGCGCGATTTTGGACCAGCGTCAGGCCGTTGCGGTCTTTAATCTCGCCGCGCACCGACGGAATGCGGACGGTCGCTTGCGAGCTTCCACGGATTTGCGCTGTCCACTCCGCTCCGTGCGCTACTTGTATCCACCAAAGCCTGAGTGAGAGGGCGGCCATGCCGAGGAGCATGAGCAAACCTACAAATTGAATCCGCAAACGCGGGTTGAGCCGGCGCCGGTTCATTCGAAGCTGATCCTTTCCGGCAAATACGGATAACGGGTTGCGCGCGCGAGCCACTGCAGCACCCAAAAAATCACCGGTGCCATCAGCATTGCCATTAATCCCGGCCCGCCGATTTGCCACCACACTTCACGCGAAAATAAGACAGAGCCGCGCCGGAACGTAATCATGAGATATTGCGCCAAAATAATCGCCGATGTGCAAAGGCCGGTCAGAAGGCAATGCACTTCCCAGCGGCCACGAATGAAGAGCGGCCTCATCCCATGCATAATTCCCGCGAGCACAGCGTAGAGCAGTATCGACCATCCGAGCGAAATCTCAACCTTCGCGCCGATCACCTGCACGGTTAGCGCATCAAGCAAAACGCCGGCGAAAAGCGCGAGACCAAGCATCAATGGAAATGGCAGGGCCATCGCGCCGTAAAAAACAATCACCGGCACGATGTAGATGTGCGCGTTGTACATCCAGTCCAGCGGTGGAATAAAGAATTCCGCGATCTGCGTTACCAAGACCAGCGCTAGTAAAATAAAAAAGAAAATCATTTTCGTCCCGTGACCACAAACACGTCTTCCAGCTGCGACAAATCAACCGCCGGCGCAAGTTTTGCCTGTCCATCGAGCTCACGCGTCCGAAAACTTTTGACCGTGCCAATGAACAAACCAGCTGGGAACACGCCGCCCACGCCGGACGTAAAAGCTTTTTGTCCGGGCTGAAGGTTGGCCTGCTTCGACAAGAAATTGAGATCGAGCATCGGCGCTATCCCGCCCGCCACGCGTTCGCCGGCTACAATTCCTTGCTCGCGCGTTCCTTCCACCGACGCCGCGACCTTGCAATTTTCGTCCGTCGCCAAGAGCACGACCGAGATGGTGTTGCTCACCGTCGTAGTTTTCCCCACGAGACCTTCGTCAGTCACCACGGGCATATCGGGTTCGATGTGATCTTCCTTGCCCCGATTGATCGTGACCGTGTGCCACCATGTCGATGAATCGCGCGTCACGATTTCCGCCGGAATTAGTTTGAAAACCGATCGCTCGCGATAATTGAGCGCGTGACGCAAACGGTTGACCTCGTGCTCCACGTCGCGCAGCGCCTGGTTGGTCGCGCGAAGCTGGCGATTGTCCGTCCGCAATGAAGCGTTCTCCCGCTCCAGCTCTTCCAACGATTTCAATCCGGTGCGCACCGATGTGATTTGCTTCTGTAAACCGGAGCCCGTTGTAAAGAATGGCGCGAGCAATTGGTACACGCTCGCCTGAAACTTTCGGGTCGTTTCGCTGCCGAAGCTCAGAAAATATCCGAGAATGGCGCCGAAAACCAGCAGCGCGATGATACTTGTGCGGCTCATCGCATTTTCGAATTTCGAATTTCGAACTTCGGATTTCGAGACCTGCAGTGCCGAATCGATTTCAATCGGCAATCGGAAATCGGAAATCCAAAATCGTTACCGCCACTGGCGGCCTGCCGAAGCCACTTGACGCAAAAATTTAAGTTCATTGAGGCATTTGCCCGTTCCTTCCGCCAC
>DASYVQ010000084.1:0-3339 GCA_035936875.1 Chthoniobacterales bacterium | reverse complement strand
TGGGCCAATCAAGGACCGCACATGGCTGATACGAAACGGCATAGCCGTCTCAACCCATCGTTGATGTATATGTTCCGCGCCGCGCATAAGGCAAAGGATGCAATGAAGCGCCCCAAATGGCAGGAGAAAGTCGAAAATGGTTTGCCTGGAACATATTCCAGAGCGGCTCAGCGGGTGGCAATCACCGAGGCGACCTTACGACACGAAGTCACCCGCGATCTTGAGGCATTGATGAACTGTGTATCAATCGATTCAACCATCGATCTTTCTGAGTTTCCGATGGTAAAAAAATCAGTCGTCAACTATGGGTTCCCCGATATCGCCATCCGTACGATCGACGAACTGGAGGTGGCGGGCCTCGAACACGACATCGAAAAAGTTCTTTGCACTCACGAACCACGGCTGGCCGCGACGTCGCTGCGGATAGCGCGCGACAGGCGAATCGATCCAGTCGAACTCAAAGTGCGTTACGTTGTTCATGCCGATCTATTGTGCGAACCGCTGAATGTTCCAGTGGAATTCATTGCTGATGTTGAGGTGACGACCGGCAAGATCCATATTTTTCCGCTGTAGCCATGAATCGCGAATTTCTAGATTTTTACAATCGCGAGCTCGATGTGCTTTATGAGCACGCACGTGAATTCGCGGATGAATATCCGGGCATTGCCGGCCGGCTAGGCGGACTGCTACGCGATCGGATGGATCCTACTGTCGCGGGGCTTCTGGAGGGCACGGCTTTCCTTGCCGCGAGGGTGCAGCTCAAGCTCAAGCATGAGTTCCCAGAATTCATCAACAATCTACTTGAGCAACTCGTTCCTCACTTTCTCGCGCCGACGCCATCGATGATGCTCGTCAAGATTCAGCCCTTGTTTGGCGATCCAGAGCTACGCGAGGGACGAAACGTGGAGCGCGGCTCCATTCTTGACGCCGTTTACATCGAGCGCGACCGCCACGTTTCGTGCCGGTACAGACTGACTACCTCCATATGCCTGTGGCCGTTCGACTTAACCGGCGCCGAATATTATACGAATTCCGCTCCTCTGCATGCTCTAGGTATACGAGCTGGAAGAGATATCCAGGCGGGTATGCGCCTTTCTCTCAATCTACGGACCGCCGCAAGTCCGGAGAATGAGATATCTCAATCGGAGTCACGAAAAGCGCCAGATAATTGGTTTTCGGCTACTCGAATCACGCATCTGCCGATTTATCTGGCCGGCACGGAGTCTGATGCGGTCGCTCTTTACGAGCAGATTTTCGCGTACTGCAATGGGATTTGGTTTCGCTATTTCGATGATTTCGGAAATCCCGTGGTCGTGTCCGCCCCCGCCGATTGTGTCGTGCAAGTGGGATTCGACGACGCCGAGGCGCTTATGCCGAACGATAATAGAATGTTTCGGGGGTTCGATCTGCTTCGTGAATATTTCGCGTTTCCACGCAAATTTCTAGCATTCGATCTCGTCGGACTTGATTCGATTATGCAGAAGCTGCCGGCGAACGCGATAGACATCATATTTGGGTTCAATGAGGTCAACGCGCATCTCGCCGCCGCGGTGCACCCGAACATGTTTGCGCTCTATGCCGCACCGGCGATCAATCTCTTCGAGATGACAACAGACCGGGTTCCGATCAGAAAGAACCAGCATGAATTTCATGTCGTACCCGATCGAAGCAGATACCTCGATTTTGAGCCGCATCGCGTCCTGGAAGTCTATGCCAATTTACCTGCGGCCGTTGATAAGATCCCAGTGCGTCCGCTCTATTCCGCTTATGTAGATTCGCAAAAGTCCGGGGGGCTCTATTACACCATTCGCCGGGTTCCTCGACGGCGAACGATAGAAGAAAAGTCGCATGGCTTAGTATCGAATTATATTGGTACCGACGTATTTATTAGCCTAGGCGAGCCTGCGACGCTGGAAGACAGTTCTTCGATCACGGAACTCAGCATCCGCGCCCTCTGCTCCAATCGTCATCTCACGGAACATTTGCCAGTCGGCGAAGGTCACTCGGATTTTCAGTTTGCCGATGATGTTTCCCTTAGGGTCTTATGCGTGGCGGGTCCGACACCACCGCGCGAACCAGTCGTGGCGCACCTTCGTAGCCGAACGGAAACAGCGCACACCGGGGTCGTTGCCTGGCGGTTGCTCAGCTTGCTGAGACTGAATCATTTGGGCCTCGTGGAACGCGGCGCGGGTAACAGTGCTCGCGCGCTGCGCGAGATTCTCGCGACGTTCGCCGATCTTTCGGATAGCGCGATCGAACGGCGGCTTCGCGGTATTCTTTCGCTCGAAAGCCGGCCCGTGGTCCGCCGATTGCGCCGGCAAGGCGGTATCGGTCCAGCACGTGGAATCGAAATCACTTTGACGCTTGACGACAAAGCTTTTGAAGGGTCGGGGGCCTTCCTCCTCGGCGCGGTTCTCGACCGATTCTTTTGCGAATACGCCGCTTTTAACAATTTTACACAGCTCGTCGTGCGAACGAGCGAGCGCGGAGAGATCATGCGTTGGCCTGCGCGAATCGGCGTCGGGAGGCCGTTGTGACTTATTTCGATGAGCTCGAGCGCGAGCCTTGGCGCTTCGATTTCTTTGATATGATGCGTCGCGTCGAGCGCTCCCTCGGCACGTCGTTACCGGCCCTACCCAATAGCGACAATTCGAAAACAACGACTCCGATGCGTGGACCACGGCCACGTATCGGCGACAGCGGATCGCGAAGGGAAGAAGTTATTCAAATCCGCGGACGCGACTTGCGCGTATCGTTCGGTCAGGATCCATGGATGGAATTTCCAGCTTCGAATATATACCAACTGCAGTGGCGCCCAACAAAGCCAGATGATGTGATCAAGCGCGGCGTCGAAGCCGAATTTGACTCCGACGAAATTGCCGCAGCACCGGATAGAGTTCACGTTGTCGTCAGATTCCTCGGTCTGCTTGGCCCGCAGGGCGCATTGCCTCTGACGACAACCGAAGAAACGCATGGATGGCTTGTCGAACGCGACCCTTCCTTCGCCCATTTTCTTGATGTTTTCAATAATCGCTTCTTACAGCTCTTCTATCGCGCGTGGGCCGATTCCCGTCCAATCGTTCAAAATGATCGCCTCGATTGCGATCGTTTCAGAGACTATGTGGTTTCCGTGATCGGCACGGGATCACCCGCTTTTGCCAATCTCGACACCGTGCCGCGAGGAGTTCCGCTCTACGCCGGAATCCTTGGTTCGCAAACGAAATCCGCGTCACGGCTTCGCAGCGTGATCCGTGGGCTGTTCGAGGTCAATGTCGAAATAGATCAGCTCGTGGGTTCGTGGTTGACCTTTGATAAGTCGGAGCGGTCATCGCTCGGTTC
>DASYVQ010000083.1:0-20752 GCA_035936875.1 Chthoniobacterales bacterium | reverse complement strand
ACCGGCTGGGCGGCAACCAGCCAGAGTTTCAATATGATGAGGACGAGCGCTCCACTGAGCAGCGCCGTGCGCCGTTGTTGAGCGAGCAAGAAAGTCATGTTTGTCGACGAGGCCGGCTCCGGAGAATTCACGCGCGCTTTTCGGACGTGGATACAAAGGCGACCGGGGCAGCGCTCGCCACCGAGGAAAGCAGCAGAACTCTTTGCATGGAGCGCTCCAAAACTATGCGGAGAACCGCTCAGTGTCGAGCCTCCCTCGCAGATTCGCAAGCGCTTCTTGACCGCGATTAGCCATTCCGCTACGAGTCAGGCCTTGCACGATGGCTGCTGCACAACATTCGGTAAGCGTCTTGATTCCGGCCTATAATGAAGAGGCTGCGCTGGCGGGCACTATCGCAATGATCGAGAAGCATCGGACGGCATTTAGCGAAATGGAGATCATCGTGATCAACGACGGCTCATGCGACCGCACCGGCGAGATCGCACGGAGATTGCCAGTAACGTTGATCGAGCATGAAACCAGCTGCGGCTATGGCGCATCACTGAAGGACGGGCTGCGCCGCGCAAAAGGCGAATTTATTTTGATCGCCGATGCCGACGGAACCTATCCGCTAGAAGACATTCAGCGGCTCGCGGCAGATATAACGGCATTCGACATGGTGATCGGCGCGCGGACGGGAAGACTGGTCAAAGTTCCGCTGCTGCGACGGGTGGGAAAATGGATCATCACGCAGCTAGCGGAGTACTTGAGCCAACAGAAAATCCCTGATTTGAACTCCGGTTTTCGCATTTTCCGAAAAGATGTCGCGATGCGTTTTCTGGCCATGTATCCCGACGGCTTTTCGTTCACCACGACGATCACGTTGGCGATGCTCACCAACCATTACCGTGTAAAATTTGTGCCGATCAATTACCACGAGCGCGTCGGCAAATCATCGATTCATCCAATCCGTGACTTTATCAACTTCACGATCTTGATCATCCGAATCTGTGCGTGCTTTAAGCCGCTCAACGTCTTCGTACCGCCGGCGCTGTTGTTGATCGTTCTGGGCGTTACGAAAGGAGCGATCGACTACACGCAACAGCACCACCTCGGCGGCCTCTCGATCACGATGACTCTCACCGGTATCCAGACATTGTTCATAGGTCTGCTGGCTGATCTGATCGACCAGCGAATGAAGCTCTAAGGAAACGAGGGCGGCATCGTCTCCGATCCGAAATCGTCCTGATTTTTCTTACGAAACGGCGCGCAAAAACAAAGTTAACCCTCTAACAATGCGAGCAGGCCGGCAACAATTCCTTTTTCGAGTGTGAACATTTTGAGCGCGCCCGTGAATTTCGAGCCCTGTGGCAGGAGTCATTCCGCAATCGCAAATGTAAGTCCGCGACGTAATTGTCCGAATTCCAGCTCAAACCCTTCGACAAATTGGATAATTAGTCCGCGCAGCTGCAATTTCAAGAGTGATGCGGCGACTTGGCGGTTACGGCTATTCGTCGGGGCGAGGTGGTCTGGTATTTCTCCCAATAGATGTGGCGGAAGAGACTGGTGTTCAAGAGGTGGTGGGAGCTTCGGTGGCGGCGGTTCCAGCGGCGGTTGGTAAAGCAAATGCGAACCAGGGAATTCCTTAGCAGGTTCGAGCACGACCGCATCGTGCGAGCGATCCGGGATGTCGAGGTACAAACGTTCAGGCAAATCCGCGTCTACAGACAGCGCGGCAAGCTGAAAGGCGACCCGCTGGTCACGGCGCAGAAGAAATTTCGCCGGTTGGCGATGCCTAGAACCGCCGAGCGGAACGCCGTGCTTATCTTTGTCGCGCCGCATGCGCCCAAGTTCGCCCCAGTAGGCGACAACGACATCCATGAAAAGTCCGGCGAGCAATTCTGGCAGCGGCTTGTCGATGGAATGCGCGCACACTTTAAAAGCGAAAAGTTCAGCCACGCGCTCGTTGAGGTGATCGAAGAAACAGGCAAAGCACTGGCCACACATTTCCCGAAAAGATCGACACCTCTCGACATTCGGCCGGATAAGCTCGTCTGATCTTATGGAGCAACAAGGGGCCGAGACATCCTATCCGTCGCAGCAAGCTGCGCCAGAAACCACCGGATCGAAGCGCGCAGGATTGTGTCGTCGCAGAAACATTGCCGGATGGATCGTCGCATCATGTTTGACATGGTTGAGTATCGTCTATCTGCCGAGTGACGTAGTAGGTCCAGAAACAATGGATCCGTCTTGCCAGATGGCCTTAAGCAATTTTGCGGAAAAGCGCGCGCAGTTCGGTACAGACATCATCTTCACGTATGGGCCTCTCGGATATCTGGTTCCCGAGGTTTATGATGGGATTTTCTTCAAGCGCAAACTGATTGCCGAGCTGATTTCAAAACTGTTCATGACTGCGGTAATCGTGGCCATTGCCAGACAAATTCCGCGTTTAAACCAGGTGCTATTTTTTTGTTTCATTTGGATAGTGGTTCCCCGCTTACATTCTTACCCCGAAGTGTTGTTTTACTTCTGCTTGGCAGCACTGGGGTCTGTGTTCGCGGGTTCGGACTCGCGAGGACCCTATGTCTTGGCGTTTGCCCTTGGCTTCCCGGCCTTTGTCAGCTTAATCAAGTTCACTCACCTCGTGTATTCCACAGTTGTCGTCGCTTTGCTGAGCGCCTACTGGGCTTCTAGAAAGAATTTGAAGACATCCCTTCTAATCCCTTCAGCATACAGTGCGCTGATCTTTATCGCGTGGGCTATGGCCGGCCAAAGGTGGACGAGCTTCCCACGTTGGATATCCACATCTTTGGAGGTGGTTTCGGGGTATCAGCAGTGCATGGGGCTTGAGCCGGAATCCGGCATCTTGCCAGTAGCCCTAGCTATCGCAGCGGTTGCCGCGTCGTTGTTTGCGATCTCAATTTATTCGCTTCGTAGAGACCTCTCGGGGTGTTTTCCTTTGCTCTGCTTGGCTGTCGGCTATTGGGTATCCTGGAAGCACGGATTAGTTCGAGCTGACGATCATGTGAATCTGTTTTTCGGATTTTGTTTTCTCGGGTTCGTCGCGTTTCCTGCATTCATCGATCTATCACGATATCGTCCTCGGATTATCCAAGTTCTATCCGGGCTGGGCTGCCTTCTTTGCCTATGCGGAATGTATATACAAAGCTCGACTCTCCTGACCCAAGGACCGACCTACGCAGTTTCTCATTTTTTCCGAACGATCCGCAATCTGGCATTCGTGACCAGCTATCAGGAAACAATGCGGACGCAACTGCTTGCCGAGAGGAAGCGAGCCGAATGTCCGCGAATAAAAGCCGAGGTGGGCACAGCGACAGTTGATATGTTCGGGTACAATCAGGCGATAGTTTTCTTGAACGATTTAAACTACAAGCCTCGGCCAGTTTTCCAGAGTTACGGCACATATACTCCATTTTTAATTCGGGCGAACGCTGATTTTTACCGATCGACCGAGGCTCCTACTTATATCATCTCCTCGCTTGCAACCGTGGATGATCACTTCCCAACTGAGGACGATTCAGAAGCGCTTCGCGTGTTGTTGGTCGATTATGATCTGGTGTTGGCGGAAAAAGGGTGGTTGCTTTGGAAAAGGTCAGCTTTCGCTAAGCCAGTTACAGAAGAGCTAACTGGCACGCAGGTCATGGAGAAACATTTCGGCCAAGAGGTAACTCTATCGGGAAACAACCTGTGGTGTGCGATCGATATCAAGGAAAGACCGCTTGGAAGATTGAGGGATTTTTTCTACAAACCGCCCTCTCTCTTCATCTCTTTTACGGACGAAAATCACCAGGACTCGGTTTATCGGATACTTCCGACTGTCGCCCGAACTGGCTTTATACTCGATCCCTATTTGCTTTCGGACGTGGACATCCTCGGTCTCAAAACCGAATTGGCGCCGAAACCGAAGCACATTGTGTCCTTTCGATTGATGGTCGATGATTCATCACGAAAGTATTTCGCGGACACTATATCAATCCATTTGTCTCGGATTGCGCAGCTCACTCCAGAATAATCAAACAAGACCAAGGCTAGGCGCCATTACCGATAAAGTCGCACCCAGTTTTCTCCATGGCCCGGTCAGCGGCTGGTTTACCGTGATATCGAAGGATTTTCCATATGTGGGTGGGCTGCGCCCGCATTGGCCATTTGCGCTGCTGGCTGCGATCGGTTTAGCACTCATTTTCACAAATTTGGGGTCGGATTATTTGGCGGAAGATGAGGGTGACACTGCGGTGCTCGCCTCGAACATTCTGAAATTCGGCGTTCCGAAGGCGTGGGACGGCGTAGCGTTTCTTGATTCGGACCAAGGGGCGCGCCTCAACAACCATCTAGTCATGGTGATGCACCCGTGGGTGCCATACTACGTCGCGGCTACATCTTTCCTTCTCTTTGGTCAAAACACTTTTGCCGCCCGTTTGCCATTCGCGCTGGCGGGGTGGATGTCGGTCTTATTTGTCTATTTGTTTATCTGGCGCATCAGTGCGAATCGCCGGACAGCCTTGTTCGCCGCCTCCTTGCTACTCTTTTCGGTTCAGTTCCTCCTTTATGCCCGACAATGCCGCTACTACTCGCTCAACATGCTCTTCGTTTGCTGGCTCTTCTGGATTTTTTTTCAAATGAAGTCTGTCCGCGACTGCCTGCTTTTCGTTTTCGTGTCTATTATTTCTTTTCACACGCATCCGTACGGACTTGTTCCTGTAGTTGCACTTGGCAGCTTGAGCCTCGTCTATCAACCATTCGCTTTTCAGCGTCGCTCGCTCTGGTTCGTAGGGCCTGCGATTGCCGTGTTCACTTTGCCGTGGCTGGCCCTCTCGCCTAGCGCTTCCGGGGTCAATACAGATCCCCTGCATTCAGTTGGTGAGTTCTTCGAACGCGTCATCCAAGCGTCGATCGAGTACACGTCCGTGACGCCATTGATTGGAAGTATCATTCTGCTCCTGACTTGTCTAATACGGGCGCGGCTGAGAAAACAAAAGATATCTGGGCAAGCAATGTCCGTAACCGCAGCTACCGACGTTGACTCCATTACTGATGTAGACACATTTGGGAATATTACCGCTCGTGCGCCGAAACTGGTGCCGCGTCTCTTCGAAACGAATGAACTGTCGCTGTTACTCAGTACATTCGTTACGCTTCTTGGTTACGTCTTGGCAACAGCGATCACCCAATCGAGCGATAGCTTATGGCTAGGTGGAATTCGCTACGCGTCGCCAATGCTCCTCCTGCTCGCGATGGTCGCCGCGATCCTCATTGTAAAGGCCAGTCGCGAGAAAGTTGCAATCTGGCTTCCGCTGCTGCTGATCCTTGGCCTAACGAAGCTGGGACAGCTCACGCCTTGGATGGCCTGGAACGCAAGCGGTGTTGTCTGGTTTGGCAAGTACTCCGTTGCGGCCCACGTTCCTTCCAAAGTCGCTGACCGCTTTTTCGGCGCTGGACTGCTCATGTTCGTGCGCGATTTATGGCGTGAAAATCCCGGTAGTGTTGGGAGAACCTGCAAGTTTTTGCGCGAAAACGCACAGCCCGGGGACGTAGTGATCGTGAACTCCGCGATGGAGTCTGTTTATTTTTATACGCTCTTGCCGCAGGCCATGGCCGTTCTTTCCAGCTATCCCATTTATCAGACGGCGCGGCAATTGGCGCTTCCGGAGTATGTTTTCGGGATTGATCATGTCCGCTGGATTGTCTGGCGTCCTGCGTGGGAAGGTTGGCCCGGGTACTCAATAAGCGATGTCGTGCAGCAGATTGTTGATCGAGGTGGACGAATAACCCCGGTGATGGAAATGGAGGAGACTGTTTTCGAAAATCGGGAAGACATTCATTTCCACCGCTTCTCTGACGGCACATATTTGTTTCCCTTTTCCGGAACCGACTTCCCCCCCGCGCGCATCGGCCGGGTCGATTGGCCTGACGAGTAAGGGAAGTTCCCCCGCGCAATCCGCTTCGGTAACCTTTTTTCTTCGCCTGCACCACTCGCCGACTCAATCGTTTCGCGATCTGCATAATGTGTTAAAAAGCGGTTTGTTGGCGTTCTTCTCGGCGTCTAGAATCCGGTTCACTGTGCCAAACGAAGAGACTACGCCTACCGCTAACAATTCTGCGTGCATTCGGTGGTTCTCGCGGCCAGGCGCTGTGTTTTGGACGGCGATGGCGATCGGAGCTGCGCTTCGGATTTATTGCGTGGTCTTCACTGAGGGAACCGGCGACATGGACGACTGGGAAGATCATGCCAGGCAAGTTCACGAGCGTGGCTTGATTGGCTATTATCACGCCAATCCGTGGGAAAATCACCCGCCATTCATCAGCGAATTCGAGTCGCTGCTAGTTCGCGGCGCGGATGGTGCCGGCGTTCCTTTCCGAATTCTTTTCCGAGCGCCGTTTGCTCTACTCGATGCAGGAAGCACTTTTTTGCTGATCGCGTTATTGCGGCGAAAGCCGTGGCGATTCCTGGCGGCGGTGTGCTACTGGCTTAGCCCAGCCGCTGTCATTCTCTCCAGCTATCATGGAAACACGGATAGTGCCGTTGCGTTTTTTCTTTTGCTTTGCGTTTGGCTGTTAACCAAAGGCCAAACGATCGGCGGCGCCATCGCGCTGGGAGCGGGTTTCTGGATCAAGCTGCCTGGAATACTGGCGGTTCCAGCTTTGATTATACTGGTCCAGGGATGGCGTCGCCGACTCGTTTTTCTTTTGATCGCTGGAGTCACCGGATTATGCACATACCTGCCCGCACTCGTACAGGATTTCGGGATTGTGTACACCAACGTTTTTGGCTATCGCGGCACGATTTTGAAAACGGCAGGAGGAACCCCAGTGTGGGGCCCGAGTGTCTTACTTTTTTCAACAGTCGCACCAATAACTACGTGGCCCGAAAAATATCTTCGCATCGCGCTGTCCGTTCTTGACCATAGTTGGCAGATCGCCATCGCTCTTTTGCTCGTATTGAGCTGGTTGCGGAGACATCGCCATTCTGCCGAGGAAGTTTGTGCCACCATCGGAATGGTCTACACAATTGTTTATGGATTCAGCGACTACTGGGCATTTCAATACTTTGCCTGGTCGCTTCCATTCTGGTTTTTCCTTCCTCGATGGTTCTCGATTCCCGCGGTGTGCGTCGCCAGCGCATATCTTTATTCTTTGCACTGGTTGTTATGCGGGAATGGATGGTTGCTCGGGCGTTGGGATTTTATGGGTCACCCTTATTGGCCAGTCATACTGCTGGCTTTTCGAGATCTTGCGGTCTCTTTCTTTTTTCTCAGCGCCTGTCTTTTTTTAATCTTAGCGATGCGGCGTCGGGCGGGTTTCTTGTAGTGATCCAGCCGGCAGTGCATTTACGGTAGATATCGATGAAGATTTTTCCCATGTGGGGCCAGCTGCGTTCGCATTGGCCTTTTGCCCTGCTGGCAGTGATCGCATTCGCCCTCATATTCACAAATCTGGGTTCGGATTATTTATGGGAAGATGAAGGCGACACCGCAGCGCTCGCCTCGAACATTCTGAAATTCGGCGTTCCGAAGGCGTGGGACGGCGTAGCGTTTCTTGATTCGGATCACGGCGCGCGACTTAACAATAACTTGGTGATGGTGACCCATCCGTGGCTGCAATATTACCTGACGGCTGGTTCCTTCCTTGTTTTTGGTCAAAACACATTTGCCGCTCGTTTCCCGTTCGCGCTCGCAGGTTGGATGTCGATCTTGTTCGTGTACTTTTTTTTGTGGCGGATCACCGAAAGCCGTGTCGCGGCCTTTTGCGCCGCGGCTTTGCTCGTCCTTTCGGTTCAGTTTCTCCTCTATGCCAGGCAATGCCGCTATTGCGCGCTCAACATGCTTTTCATTTGCTGGCTCTTCTGGATTTTCTTTCGAATGAAATCCGCCCGTGATTGCGTGTTCTTCGTGCTAGCAGGCGTTCTTTTATTTCACACGCATCCGTATGGGCTTGTGCCCGTATTTGCTCTTGGCAGTTTAAGTTTGTTTTATCGACCGTTCGCGCCTCAACGACAGTGGCTCTGGTTCGCCGCGCCTGCTATTGCTGTGTTTACCTTACCGTGGCTTGCGCTTTCGCCCAGCGGAACTGGCCTGAATACAACTCCATTGCAGTCGCTCGGTGAGGTTCTGGAGCGCCTCATTCAAGCATTGATCGAGTGCACCTCAGTAACGCCGTTAATTGGAAGCGTGATTCTACTTCTGATTTGCCTGGCCTACGCGGCGCTGCGGAAAAGAAAAACATCTCAGCGATTAACGCCGAACGCGGCGGGCGGCCTTGCGTCAGTTACAGATAAAGGAAGCGGCGCAGTTGCGTCATTAATCACGCCGAGTGATACGCCGAAGTCAGTAGATCGATTTTTCGAAACAAATGAGATCTCACTGCTCCTAAGCACGTTGGCCACACTTACCGCTTACGGCTTAGCGACGGCGATCACCCAATCGAGCGACAGTCTCTGGCTAGCTGGAATGCGCTACGCATCGGCGGTGCTTCCGCTTGTCGCGATGGTCGCAGCCGTGCTCATTGTCAAAGTTGGTCGTGGTAGAATTGGGGTTTGGCTTCCGCTGCTGCTGATCTTTGGTTTGACCAAGCTTGCACAGCTCACACCGTTGATGTCTTGGAAACCGAGCGGTCTTATGCGCCTCGGTAAATACTCAGTTGCGGCGCACGTCCCTTCGAGAGTCATCGATCGTTTTTTCGGCACCGGGCTGCTGATGTTCGTCCGCGATTTGTGGCGGGAGAATCCCGGCACCGTGGCCAAGAGCTGCAAATTTCTACGCGAAAACGCGAAGCCGGGAGATGTGGTGATCGTGAACTATGGAATGGAACCCACTTACTTTTACACCCGCCTGCCGCAGGCAATGGCAATCCTCCGAAATTATCCTGTTTATCAAACGGCCCGACACTTGGCGCTTCCGGAATATGTCTTTGGCGTCGATCATGTCCGCTGGATCGTCTGGCGCTCTGCGTGGGAAACTGGTCCCGGTTACGCGATAAACGACGTCGTGCAGGAGATTGTTCAAGGTGGCGGCCGGATCACCAGCGTCATGGAGATGGAGGAGACTGTTTGGGAAAACCGGGAAGATATTCATTTTCACCGTTTTTCCGACGGCACATATTTGTTTCCCAGAACTCAGAGCTTCCCGGCATCGCACATCGGTCGCGTCGATTGGCCTAATGAGTGATCGAAGGCTTTGCTGCCCGTTGGCGACTTCGGACCGGGCCTATTTTTTGGCCACCGCGAACAAGGCCACACCGAACGGCAGAGAAATCTTTCTTACCAGACCCAGCTCGAGCGCCATGATCCGCGCAAAAAAACGATGCATGACCGATGTTTCTACGGATTCAAAGTCGCGTCCCATTTTTGATCCACCAAATGTTCGAGCGATGACCGCGAGGGGAAAGAGCAATGTGGTCCAGTAGGTCAATCGCCGAATCGCAAAACCGTTTTCGGCCAGTACGGCGCGGATCTCGTTCCTCCTGAATCGTCGCGCCGTCATTACCGCCTCGTCGTGGGCGCTGTGGAGAAATCGAAAGGCTGGAACATTTAGGAGCAACAATCCGCCCGGTCGCAGCACGCGATGCATTTCCCGCACCGCGGCGCCGACGTCCTTCACCCATTCGTGGTAGAGAACGCTTGAACAAATTACCCCGTCGAATGATTCACCGGAAAACGGCAGGGCAGAAACGTCGGCCTGTTGCACGTTGCTGAGGCCGCGTTCGTGACAGAAGGAAATGGCTTCAGTGGCCAAATCGACACCGACATTCTTCTCCGGATTCCCGAGCCGCTTCAGAATCGAACCGGTGCCGCAGCCAACATCGAGAATTTCCTTTTCACGCCAATCCGGCAACTCTTTGTCCAGCGTCTCAAAAATAAGCCGGTGCAGCGCGCGGTACCACCAGTGCGTCTGCTCGACACGAAACATGGTTCCGTATTCATCCGGTTGCATTTGGCCGTTATTGCGGGAAAAACGCGCTAGGCGATTCGCTTGCCGTTGCTGGAGGTAGTTCGGCTTTCGAACCATTCCGCATCGTGTAGCGGACGACATACTGCGGCGTGCCGGTCTGATCGAGATAAAGCCGTCCGAGATATTCGCCGATGAGGCCGAGAATCATGAGCTGAATGCCTGCAAAAAACACAATGCTTCCCAGCACTGTCGGAATGCCAACGGTCACGTTTGGAGTAATCCAAAGCTTATCAATCAAGATCGCAATCAGTGTCGCCACGCTCAAGCCGGAGGCGAGTAGACCTACGTAAACCGAAAGTCGCAGAGGTTTGATGGAAAAATTCAGGAACATGTTCAGCCACAACCCTACGAGTTTTCGAAATGTGTACCGCGAAGGTCCGCTGACGCTGGCGCGATGTTCCACCGGTATTTGTCCGATTTTTCGAGTCGCGCGGTAAATCAAACCGTCTGTGTAGGGGTATGGCCCGCGATACTTGATGATTTCGTTCACCAGGAAGCGGTTCATGATTTTGAAACTGGAGAGATAAAGATCTTTTGGTTTGTGCAACATTATTGTGGCGATGCGATCGTTAAACCGGCTGCCCGCATTTCTGAACCAGGAATGTTTTTTCTCGATGTAATGACCATAAACCACGTCGTAGTTCTTGCTTTTTAGCTCTTGCAGCATACGCGCAACCTCCTCCGGCGGGTTTTGACCGTCGTCGTCCAGTACCGCGACATATCGGCCACGGGCATGGCTGAGGCCAGCAAGGACGGCGCTGTGTTCGCCGAAATTGCGACTAAGGTGGACGAACGTCACACTCTGAGGAAATTTTTCAGTCAGTTTCGTGCAAGCCATTTCGCTATCATCCTCGGAACCGTCATTTACCAAAACAATCTCGAAAGGAGTGGAAGCGAAAACCATTGCGATGCGTTCGACGAGCGGGCCAATTGTGCGGCTGCCGTTGTAAACGGGAACCACCAGTGATAAATCGGGAATTGTTCCTTCAGCATTCATCGCGATCGTGGGTTCAGCCGTAAGACTGCCGGATTTTGGCAAAAAAAGCGCGAAAAGTTATAGAAAATCTTTCTGTCTGAGACCTACTATTCACAGTGCCTTTTGACCCCAACGTTTTTTCCGGCTCGAACGTCCTGGTGACTGGCGGGCTCGGATTTATCGGCTCTTCGCTTGCGCGGCGTCTTGTTGCTCTCGATGCAACGGTCACGCTGGTTGATAGTTTGATTCCGGAATACGGCGGGAACCTCTTCAATATTCATGACATTCGCGACCGGGTGATTGTCGATCTTGCGGACGTACGAGATGCGCCTGCCATGGGTTCACTGATTAAAGGGAGAGACTTTCTGTTCAACCTCGCGGGCCAGACCAGCCACCTGGATTCAATGACCGATCCATTGACCGATCTGAACATCAACGCGGCGGCTCAACTGCATATTCTGGAAGCCTGCCGGTTGCACAATCGCGATGTGAAAATTGTTTTTGCCAGCACGCGACAGGTTTACGGCCGGCCGCAATATTTGCCGGTGGATGAAAAGCATCCCGTTCATCCGATTGATGTGAATGGCATCAATAAGCTGGCGGGCGAATGGTATCACCTCCTTTACAACGGCGTTTATAAACTTCGGGCCTGCGCGTTGCGTTTGACGAACACTTATGGCCCCGGCATGCGCGTTAAAGACGCCCGCCAGACATTTTTAGGTGTCTGGATTCGTCAGTTAATTGAGGGCAAACCCATCCAGATCTTCGGCACCGGGAAACAACGGCGCGATTTTAATTTTGTCGATGACGTGGTCGAGGCATTGCTGCTGGCCGCGGTCCACGCCGAATCCGAAGGCGAAGTTTTCAACTTGGGGCACAGCGAGCATGTTAGTTTGGAGGAACTGGCAAGGTTGCTGGTCAAACTGAACAACAGTGGGGATTACGAGATCGTTCCATTTCCTCCAGATCGTGAGATCATCGATATCGGCGATTATTACAGCGACTTCCGCAAGATCGACAATCTCTTGGCCTGGAGTCCGCAAATCTCGCTCAAGGACGGTCTGACGAGAACGCTCGAATATTACAGGAAATATCAGGCTCATTACTGGGATTCCACGCCATGATCCTGATGAACGATTTCAAATCCGAGCCTGACGAATTGCGACGACAGGAATTGGCGGCAGTGGAACGCGTTTTTTGCTCAGGTCGGTTCATCCTTGGAAACGAGGTGCAACAATTCGAGGAAGCATGGGCGAAATTTTGCGGCGCGAAATTCTGTGCCGGCGTAGCCAACGGGATGGAAGCAATCGAACTGGGTTTGCGCGCACTGAACATCGGTCCTGGCGACGAGGTCATCACGACGCCGATGACGGCAATCGCTACGGTCGTCGCCATCATGCACGCCGGCGCGACGCCGGTTCTCGCGGACATTGATCTGGCGACGGCGCTGCTCGACCCCATGAGCGTGGAGCGATGTTTAACTCCGCAAACAAAAGCAATTTTGCTGGTGCATCTGTACGGCCAGGTCCGCGACATGGAGCGTTGGATAGCGCTGTGCAAGAAAACCAAGATTCACCTCCTTGAGGATTGCGCGCATGCGCACGGAGCTGTTTCGGGCGGACAACACGCCGGCACTGCCGGAACATGGGGCGCATTTAGTTTTTATCCCACCAAAAATTTAGGTGCTAAAGGCGACGCAGGTGCGCTCATCACCAATTCGGAGGAAATCAGCATTCGGACCAAATCGCTGCGAAATTACGGGACTACCAAACGATACGAACATCCGGAAACAGGCTTGAACAGCCGTCTTGATGAAGTGCAGGCGGCGATTCTCTCGACGCGCCTGAATTGGTTGGACCGCTTCAATGCTCGGCGGCGGGAGATTGCGCAAAAATATTTCGACAAGATCGACAATGTAAAAACTGAGTTACTCTCGCCGCCCGTTGAGGACGAAAATCACGTTTACCATTTGTTTGTTGTTCGATGTGCGGAGCGAATTCGGTTGGCGCATTTCTTAAAGGAACACGGAATTGAAACACTGATTCATTATCCGATTCCTGCTCATCGTCAGGGTTGTTGCAAAAGCGTTCGCACCGATCCGCGTGGTCTTGCCACCGCTGAACTTCACGCCGAGCAATGCCTTTCCCTTCCATGTCACCCGCAGCTTCGTGAGGAAGAGGTGGAGATGATCATCGCGACTATCAATCAGTTTGAATGAAAGCGCGGTCGCGCAAATCGGCTGCGCAAATCTTCTAAGCCGATAATGTCGCATCTGATGGATCGCTACGTTCGCTCGTCGCCTCTTCGCGCCAGTTTACTTGCGTTAGTCCTCTGCGTCTTGACGATCGCAGTCTATCGCCCGGCATGGAATGGCGGTTTCCTTTGGGATGACGACGCGTATGTAACAAAGAACACGCTGCTAACGGCGCCGGACGGATTGCGCCGGATTTGGTTCTCTCTGGACGCGCCCTCGCAATATTTTCCGCTCGTTTACACTACGTTCCGGATCGAACGCGGGCTCTGGAACCTTAACCCGACCGGCTATCACTGGGTGAATCTATTGCTGCACGTCGCGAATGCCTTGCTCGTGTGGTGTTTGCTAGTGCGCTTAAAGGTACCGGGCGCGTGGCTCGCGGCCGCAATTTTTGCGTTGCATCCTGTGCAAGTTGAATCGGTGGCATGGATTACTGAGCGAAAAAACGTTCTGATGGGCTTCTTCTTTTTCCTGACGCTGCTCGCCTGGGTTGAATATGTCGATCTACGAACGACGCGGCGCTGGGTTTTTTATGCTGCAGCTCTAATTTTGTATTTGATGGCGCTTTCCGCAAAGACGACGGCATGCACGTTGCCGGCGGCGTTGCTTTTAGTTTTGTGGTTAAAAAAAATCCCGATTACCTGGCAGCGCCTTCTACAAATTATTCCCTTTCTTCTGCTCGGCTTGGGCATGGGTTTGATCGCGGTGTGGTGGGAGCGATATCATCAAGGCACGCGCGGAGCGCTTTTTGCGCTCAACCCACTCGAGCGCTTGCTGGTTGCCAGCCGAGCGGTTTGGTTCTACCTGAGCAAACTTTTCTGGCCTTCCAACCTTACGTTCATTTACCCGCAATGGAGTGTTCATGCGCGGGATCCGCTTTCTTATCTGTGGTTGTTCGCGACCGGCGGACTAGGTGTGGCGATTTATTTCGCGCGACGCTTCTTCGGCCGAAGCGTTGAAGTCGCGTCTCTCTTTTTTGTCGCGACCCTGAGTCCGCTGCTCGGCTTCATCATGCTTTATACTTTCCGTTACACATTCGTGGCCGATCATTACCAGTATCTCGCGAGCATCGCGCCGATTGCGTTGGTTTCGGCAGGCATCGTGAGACTGGAAGGCTGGACGAAGTATGGTCGGCAAATGCTCCGGGCTTTGGGTATTGCGCTCGTCGTTGCACTGAGCCTCCTCACGTACCGGCAAAGTGCGACTTACCGCGATATCGAGACGCTTTGGCGGACAACGATTGCGAGAAATCCGAGTTGCTGGATGGCTTATAACAATCTCGGCATTGCGCTGGTTGAAAGAGGCGAAGTCGATGAAGCGATTTCGCAATACGATAAGTCGCTTCAATTGCATCCCGACTACGCGCAGGCCCACTATAATTTAGGCAACGCTCTGCTCCAAAAGGGAAAGGTTGCTGAGGCTATCGCGCAATGTGAGGAGGCGCTGAGATTGCAGCCGAACGATGCCGACGCCCATGTCGCGCTCGGCAATGCGTTGCTCACAGGACAGAATGTCGACGAAGCGATCGCGCATTATTCAAAGGCATTGGAGTTACATCCCGACGACAGCACTGCCTACTACAATTTAGGCAACGCGATGCTGGCGAAGGGGGAAGTAGCGAAAGCGGCCGCGCACTATCAAAAGGCCCTCGAGCTACAACCCAACGTGGCGGAAGCGCACATCCAACTTGGAAATGTTTTTTTGCGAAACAACAACGGACGCCAGGCGATCAGTCACTATGAAGCGGCTTTGAAAATATCGCCTCATTCCGCAATCGCTCAGATTGATCTCGCCTGGGCGTTGGCCAGCGCCGCTGACCGGTCTCTCCGCAACGGCGCGCGAGCGATCGAACTTGCGGAAGCGGCGAACCGCTCTTTTCGTGGAGAAGATGCAATCACGCTTCACGCAACCGCTGCCGCTTATGCCGAAAACGGGCAGTTCAACAAGGCGATGGAAATTGCTCAACGCGCTTTGCAATTGGCCTTGAAACGAGGCGACTCCGCTTTGGCCGATCAGCTTCGTCGCGAGATGACGCTTTACCAGGCTGGTTCAGCGTATCGTGAATTTTGAGTGCACTCGTGCCAAAGGAATCGAGTTTCAATAGCGGAATTACACGCTGCCCATCGATCAGTTTTGTAAAAAGGAATTAAATTTTACGTTTATAAATCGAAATGTGCTCAACGGTCGGCTTTACCCCCGGGGGAACCTGGGAAAAATAGTAGTCGGTCCCCTGTTCAGAAATGTTTACCAAGCCGACTTCTTCGTAGTTCTGGTCGCAGTATTTATCCGCCCATTTGAAAATTAACTGTTCGGAATCGCTACCGGTCAACCACGACTTGTTCAGCACGACGAGCACAAGATATTTCGGATGGGCAGCTTCAATTTCATGAATCATCTCAAGCTGCATTTGATGCGCGAATCGCTGCGGTTCCATTAGTCCGTAGGTGTAGATGTAGCCCGTTGCGGAGTGGCGCTGCGCATAAAAGTAAATCTGGGGTTCGGAGCCCAGTACAGCGATCGTGTCGCTTTCTGTGGTTTGCGTGCGCAAGTATTCTCCGATTTTGACGGATTCCCGGAGAGGATTTGTTCCGTATGCCATGCGCATCGATTCGACCAGCGAACCTGGATAGAAGAAATCTCGTTCCGTCCAAATAGGCCAACCAAGAGCAATCCCGAATAATAGAATCGGGGCAAAGCGAGGCACGCGCGAACGCGAGGCGAGAAAGTTTACGGCATGTACCACTGCAGCGCCCGCCATCAAAGAAATTGCCGGCAGGAGCAGGACAAAATAATGCTGGCGGAAATGAAATCCCAGGGAAAGCGCGATCAGTGAAAAGAAGAGTAACCCGATGAGGAAACCGCCAGCGGCGCGGCTTCTCTTATCTAGCGTGCTACCGATTAGACCCGCCAGTGCAATCACCCAGACAGGCCACGCCGCTCCCATCACGCTTGGCATCCATTCGACAAAGATTTGGAGCCCTTGGGTGACGGAAACCTGACTGTTGTATTGCTGCGCGTATTCCACGGTCCAAAACCAAAATTTCCCGAACACGCCGCCCAACCATAAGAGAACGCACGTGACTGCGAGCGGAAGCAATGCGCCGCAAAAGAAAATGATATTCCGGAAAACAATCTGTCGTGAACCCAGCTCCGCCCGCCAATCATGGCAAGAAAGATAAGCGGCGCCGAACAGAATGAATAGAAACCCAGGCTGCTTCATCAGGAGGGCAACTCCAAAAAGCGCTCCGCTGGCGAAAAGCGCTTTTGTTGATTGTCGATCTAACGGACGAAGTAAGAGAAGAGCGCCGCCAATCACCGGTGCGACGACGAAGTGCGTTGCATGTGCCGCGAGTCCCAGCACGTACGGCATCATGGAAAGAACCGCATATGTTGCCGCCGCCACGATCCCACCGATCTCGTTCAGTAGCCGTCGACCCAGGAAGAACAACAAGGCAACCGTGATCAAGTTTACGATGAGCAAGCCAAGGTGCACTCCGACGATCGTCTGCCCAAAGATCGACATAAACAGTGCGTAGGCCGCAGCTGTCCCTGGCAATTTCATGCTGTAAGCGAGCCTGTAAGGGGGGATTCCATGCAGCATCAGTTGCCCTGAATAGGCGTATTCGCCTTCGTCGCGTTCGAGTGGAAATCCGAGCAGCCGAAGACGAATCAGGATCACAACGGTCAGCACCATTGTGAACAAGATCCAACAAAGGATACGTGAGGATTTGTTATAGATGTCGATCTTATTTCTCACTGAAAACGTGGTGGGCTACTTGGCCCTGTGAAGGGCAAGATTAACTCCGGCTGATTTTGGCAGATTTCCGCCGGAGCGCCAAATCCTCTAGTAGTCCGGCAACTCGGCCTGGCCCCTGAGCGAACCGGAGCAAGGCTCGCTAGCAGAAACCGCCTCCAATCAGGTCCATCAGGTTGGCACAGTGGGTGCTTATAGGAACCATAATTACTATGGTTACAATAAGCATGCAGCCTTATACGTCCCGGAAAATCTGGCTCATTATCGCCGGCTTGATTTGCCTTTCCTCCGTCTCTTGTTTCGCCAATTCCCTTTACGTCAACGTTCCCTCGACCCCTTACGACCGGCAAATGACGAGAATTCGACCGGTCCTTTTTTCCGGGAGTGCAGCCAGTAAGCAAGACCTCTCAATGGCTTTGGTCAACCATTGGATGGGCGACCTCCGCAGTATTCCCTACGGCTTCTCGATGGAATGGAAAACTCCGGCGGAAGTCCAAACGGGAGCCGCGGCGGACTGCAAAGGCAAAGCCGTGGCACTTTACGAAATGATGCACTCACGCGGAGCGGAAGATCTGCGGCTGGTCATTGGTAAGCGCATGGCGACCAGTCGAAAAACGCATGCCTGGCTAGAGTGGACGACGGCCGGCGGTACCTATGTTTTGGACCCGACGATAAACTGGACGGCCTGTCGGGGAGATAGGTTAGGGAATAGTTCTTACATCCCGCTTTACGCTTACGCTGGCGCCCGAAAGTATCGCGCCGCGACGGCGACGCTCTACGCAAAAAGTCATCTGCAAGCCGGTCAGAAAGTCGCAAGCAACCTGTAAGGCCGGGTCTTTACCCGGCGCTAGCCGTCAAAGATCCAATACCGCCTAGCAAGAGCGATCGGCGGCGCTTTCAGAGTTGCGCCTCTTTCGAGAGCCGCGCACCCAAGCTGGAGGCGGCGCCGAAAAAGTTCGCAGGGTCGCAAAATTTATATTGCCAAGTGGGCGGCGACCGGATATCATCGTTTTTGTAGCTATGGAAATTATGAGCGCAAACATCTTTCACTTTTCCCGTACCGGCACCTTAACTTGCTGTCTCGTCCTCGCTGGCGCGTTGCCAGTCTTGGCGCAGGAGAACGTCGCCCGCTTTCGCCTGGGCGCTCGAGTCGAAGCGTTTCGGCAAAGCAATCCGATCAGCAGCTTGCAGGTGAGTTCCAAATTGGAGGACAACATCGCACAAGCGGCGCTGATCTCCGACCGTCCGACCGTTGGCTACGCTCTGCCGGACGGGCGGACAGAGGTGGTGCTTTCGCTTTCCAAAATCGAGAACATCGACATCGTGTCGTTCTTGAACAGCGGCGCAGCCGGCACAGTAACTATTGCAACTTCTAATTCGAAATTGTTCGTCAGCAGTCCGCAATGGCATCAAATCGCGAAGCAATCTCTGACCCCAAAGGTTACGAAGATAAAGCTCGGTCCAACGGAAGCAAAGTATGTGAAGTTTACTTTCAACGTCGCCAAATCCGGCCGGGTCGCTGACCTCGGCGTTTATTCTACTCCAATGCCGAGCTTAATAGTTGCCAACACGAACTTGGCCGGCGGCAGCGAAGGTTCGACTGACGGCAAGGACGCGAAAGATTTTGGCGGAGGCAAGGAAGCAAAAGAAGTTGCGGAACCGCCCGCGGAAGGTCCTCCTCCGACTCTTCCCGATCCACCGCCGTTTGTCTTTGTGCCCCTGATCGTCCCGGTCAGCCAGTAACAGAAATTCTTCACTAAAAAAGCCCGTCCTTCGGCGTAAACCGAGCGACGGGCTTTTGGTTTTCAGTAATACCGTCCCTGATTGTCGATCCAACTTTTGGAAACGAGCGAAAAATAATCACAGCTCGTCGCGAATCATTTTAAAAATTTGCGTGTTGTCGATGCAGCCATGCAGTGCCTCGGTGCCGGGACCAGTTCCAAAGGCGACAACATCGTCCACTGTGTTGAGAGCGGATTTTGTGTAGAACGCGGCTGGCTCTGAATTTCCCAGTCCTGATTCTTGATTCTCATTCGGCGTGGCCGCGCTGCCTATGCCGGGCATTTTGGCCGCCGCACCGTACGATCGCGTGCCGTTGGGGCCGGTGGCCCATGTGATCCATGGTTGTCCAGCGGAATTAAGTCCGAGCAGAGCAATCCCGCTGTCTTTTCGAAATGGAAATCCATTCAGGTTCAAACCGCCGATCCCGACGTCGCCGCAAACTACAACTGTCGACTTTTCTCCGGCGTAGCGGCGCGCCACTGAAATCGCACGATCCAGTTCAACGGTTTCGCCCAGGGTTCTTTCGGCGCTGTTACTTTCGGCCGCCTTGCGCATCAGTCCCGCATCGACCACAAGCAAGTAACCCCGCGCATTGTATTGCAGTAATTCGATCGTGCGCCGCACCATATCCGACAAACTGGGTTGCTCGGTCCACTCCTCGAGTTGATTTGCAAACGCGAGTTCGGCGGGGCCAAAGACACCGAGAAGCTTTGGGCGGCGCCAGGCGGGGATCGCTTCCAATTCAGCTCGCGTGCGAACAACATCGGAACCGCTGCGACGCAATTCTAGCAGAAGGTCCCGGCCGTCTTGCCTCTGCCCGCCTTTTGCTTCTGCGAGAAACTCGGCGGCGCCGCCGCTCAGCGCGATGTCGATCTTTGCGCCTTCGACAAACTGTAGGGCGATGTCATCGACGTTGTTTGGATTGCCGGCGTGCGCATAAAACGCGGCACAAGTTGCGTCCGTTAATTTTCCATTTGTCACTAAACCCGTCGCGCGTCCGCGCTGACGCGCTAGCTCGATAATGCTCGTGAGGGGTTTGCCGTTCGCGTCCATGGCAATTGTTCGGTTATTTACTTTTACACCTGTCGCCATGGCTGTTGCGGCCGCCGCCTGATCTGAAACTGCGAAATCCTTCGAGTGGTTAGTGATCAAAGCGAGATGGCCCATCGAGTCGACGGCGAGGTGCGCGTCGGCCCCACCGATGTAAAGCCGGGTAGCGGCGAGACGCCCTGGTGCAAGCCCTTCTCCGATGAACAGAATTATTCCGAACGGTTTTTGAACCACCCAGTGCTGAAAATATAGAATACCGAGGCCGGCGAAGACGAAGAGACAAAAGAGTGCCAGCAATTGGTTGCGCCATTTCACGAGGGCGATGTAGATGCGCGGTCTTCGAGTTGTCAACGAAAGAACCGCTTGTCGATCTTAAGAATCGTCGGCAGACTGCGCTCGTATGGCGGGCCCGGTCATGCTCATCGTTCGGGACGGCTGGGGCATCAATCCCGACGGGAGAGAAAAGCGCGACGAAAATGGGGACGCCACCTTGCTCGCGCGCACGCCATTTCACGACCAGCTCTATCGCGATTATCCCGGCAGCAAACTGAGCGCCAGCGGCGCGGATGTTGGTTTACCTGAGGGACAAATGGGCAACTCGGAAGTCGGTCACCTCAATTTGGGCGCGGGCCGAATTGTTTATCAGGACTTAACCCGGATCAACAAAGCGATCGCAGATGGCGAGCTCGCGCGTAATGATGTGGCCAAGGAAGCGTTCGCGGCCGCGCGCGGACATCGGCTTCATCTGCTCGGACTCGTCTCCGATGGCGGTGTGCATAGTCATTATTTGCACATGATTGCGCTGGCGAATGCCGCAAAGGTGGCGGGCGTCTCGGAAATTTTCGTGCACGCTTTCACAGATGGTCGCGATTCATCGCCGACGGGCGGCGCCGAGTATCTAAATATTTGTTCGAAACAATTACAGACGAGCGGTGCGCAAATCGTTACGGTCGTCGGCCGCTACTTTGCAATGGATCGCGACCGTCGTTGGG
>DASYVQ010000082.1:0-25459 GCA_035936875.1 Chthoniobacterales bacterium | reverse complement strand
ATCAGATCGACAAGGTGATCGCGGAGATCAAAAATAATCCGAACAGCCGGCGCTTGATCGTGAGCGCCTGGAACCCGGCCGAGATCGACAAGATGGCGTTGCCGCCGTGTCACGTGCTCTTCCAATTTTATGTGCAGGATGGCGAACTAAGCTGCCAGCTTTATCAGCGCAGCGCCGATTTGTTTCTCGGCGTGCCGTTCAACATCGCCTCCTATGCGCTGCTCACGATGATGGTCGCGCAAGTTGTCGATCTTACGCCGGGCGATTTCGTCCACACGTTTGGCGATCTGCATCTCTATCAAAACCATCTCGAGCAAGCGCGCGAACAACTCACTCGTGATTGTCGATCCTTGCCGCGGATGAAATTAAATCCGGCGATCAAAAACATCCGCGACTTCAAATTCGAAGATTTCGAGCTGGTCGATTACAACCCGCATCCCTCGATCAAAGCGCCAATCGCGGTGTAGGTCCGAGAATCTGTAGGGGAAGCTGTTAGCTTCCCTTTGTGAGTTGGGACGCTAGCAGCGTCCCCTACAGTTGCCGTCGATCTTAGGGCCGCTGCTGCGCAGGCGATTTGTCGACGTTCGCGCTGGCAGTCTTGGGCCCGCGCGAAAGATCGACCAGGTCGGCCAGGATATTTAAACTTTCATCGCGCTCGGGGTCGATGGCCGGTTCTTTGGTGTCGTCCGCAGCGCCAATCGTATCCGAATCGTCATCCGGCGCGGCTTCGGGCGAGACTTTTGAGGGAACGCCTTTCGCCTTTGCGGCGGCGAGTTTTCCCGGGAACATGATCAACTGGAGATCTGGTTTGTCCACGGTGTCGAGAGTCAGTCGGTAGATGCGCGGCTCTTCCTCGTGACGCGCCAGTCGCTCCTTGGAACGCATTTCCTTGCGGACCTTGTCATCCTCAATCTCTTTTCGCCGAGCGTCCTCATTCAACGTGATGCGGTTATCATTCAGCTTCTGGCGCAAGCGCTCCATATCTTCCATCACGTAATGAAACTCCGAATTACTTTTGACGCGCTCAGCCGAGCGACGCTTAAGTTCTTCGATAAAGAGCGGATGGCCATCCGCCCACTTCGCGTAGTGCGCCACAGGCACTTCATCGTAAGGCAAACAGTTTTTCAGTGCGCCTTCGCCGAACTCCGGTAGATCGGTCAACGTAGGCAAAACAATATCCGAGGCGACGCCGTGCAATTGAGTGGAGCCGCCGGCGACGCGATAAAATTTCTGGATGGTCAGCTTTAAGACGCCGTCGTCCTGGGAGCGACTGCCGAGCAGCGAGGTAAATCGACCGATCTCGAGCATGGTTTGAACGGTGCCTTTGCCGAAAGTGTTTTTGTCGCCGACGACGACGGCGCGCCCGTAATCCTGCAGCGCCGCCGCGAAGATTTCACTGGCCGAGGCGCTTTGCCGACTTGTTAACACCAAGAGCGGCCCGGAATAAGCGATGGCGGGATCAGGATCCGAAGAAATTTGGACATGGCCGTTCGAGCTTTTCGTCTGCACGATCGGTCCCGATTTCAAAAACAATCCGGTGAGCGAGATTGCTTCTTCGAGAGAACCGCCGCCGTTACGTCGAACATCGACAACCAATCCGGCAATATTTTCTTTCTTCAGCCGTTTGAGCAGCGCCAGCACATCGCGCGTGGTGCTCTTTTGCCGCTTGTCCATGTCGGCGTAAAACGAGGGGAGGGTGAGCCAGCCAAGCTTCACCGCACTGCCGTTTTCGTCCTTCTTAATAATGATGTCGGCGCGAGCCTCCTGGTCTTTCAATTTAATTTCGTCGCGCACAAGCTCGACGCTTTTGCGTTGTGACGGATCAGAGGCATTGGCCGGAATGGCGAGCAACCGCACGTGCGTGCCTTTCTTGCCGCGGATCATCTCCACCACTTTGTCCAGCCGCATGTCGCGAACATCGACATATTCACTTTGACCTTGCGCGACCGCGGTAATGCGGTCGCCCACTTTTAATCGTCCATCCGATTGGGCGGGGCCGCCCGTAACCAGGCTCTCAATTTTGGCGTAGCCGTCTTCAGTGCGCAGCATCGCACCGATGCCGACGAGAGAGAGGCCCATCTGGATATTGAAATTCTTGAAATCGGCTTTGCTCAGATATTCCGAATGCGGATCGTAAGTTTGGGCGAGCGCATCGAGATAGAGCTTCACCTGCTCTTCCTTGTCCTCTTCGTGCACGTTGCGCGCGATGCGGTCGTAGCGGCGCGCCACCAGTTGTGGGCCGGGCTCGATCGGATGTTCGCTCAATTTTTCCTGTAGCAATTCACTGGCAACGCGACCGTGCCAAAGTTCGTCGGCTTCGCCCTGATCTTTCGGCCACGGCGCCTTTTGCCGGCTCAACTCAATGGTGGCGTCATTTTTGAAATCCATCGGCTGCTTGAGCAGCTCTTTGATTTTAGCCACACGCTCGTCGACACGCTTCAGATACAAATCATAGATCTCGTAAGCCGGTCGCAGATTGCCGAGCAGAACATCGTCATCGAGCGAGCTGCCATATTTCGCGGTCAGGGCGTCGACATCTTCCTGGGTAAAGAAAAGATGGCTGAAGTCGAGAAGCTCGAGATAATTCCGCAAGAATTTCTTCGACATCGCGTCGTTGAGCGGCTGGTGCGTGTAGTGGCCCTCTTCCAAAAGACGGCCGACTGAAACGCAAATTTGTTCGGCATCCGATTTAGCCTGAAGCGGCTGCGGGGCGGCGAAGCCGAGAAGAAAGACGGCTGGAACCGCCAGTAAAAGACCAAAACGTGATTTCATTGGGAAAAACGGGCCCCCAAGCTCGCAGAGTTCATGTTGAAACGCAAACGGCGACCCAAGATCGGCATGTAGAAAATGAGACAACCGCCGCGCATTTACATTCAAATATCGCAGAAACTTTCGCGATTAGATGCAGCTTCCGTTCCGTTCAGGGCAAAATGCAAAGCGAGCTTTCAATGGTAGCTTCGACACGAAAGCAAACGGCGGCGATGACTTACGAAACCTTCTGCGGCGGCATGTTCGAGACCAATTGCTATCTCATCTCGGCGCCGGAAGGCTTGATCATCTTCGACGCGCCAGACGGGGCGTGCGATTGGCTCGAGTCGCGCCAGGTTGATCTTAAACTTCTGCTACTCACCCATGGCCACATCGATCACATTCAGGACGTGGCCAAGATCAAACACGGCTTTGGGTGCCCCATCGGTTGCCACCCGGAAACTGCGCCGATGATTTCGGATCGGGAGTTTTTTCGCAACTTTGGCTTCGAACTCGAAATCGAACCGGTTCAACCAGATTTCATGATCGAAGAAACACCGGCCCGAAATTTTCTCGGACTCGAGATGCAGGTCCTCGAAGTGCCGGGGCATTGCCCAGGCAGCCTTTGCTTCTTCTCGCGCAAAGACGAACTCCTCATCGGCGGCGACGTGCTTTTTGCCGGCGGAGTCGGCCGTTGGGATTTGCCGGGCGGAGATGTCGATCTTTTGTTCGGAGGAATCAGAAAGAAAATATTTCCGCTTGGCGATAACGTGACCGTGCTTCCAGGTCACGGGCCGCCGACCAAAATTGGAACCGAGCGCCTAACGAATCCGTTCGTGAACTAGATCGCCGATTGTTCGAGCAAGTTTCTCCAGACCACTGAGCATCGAAACGACCGAACTCAGTGATTTCATCGCTGCGGGAATGTGTTCCAAGAATTGCTTGTGGCCCTTCACGAGCCCGAGGAACCCGTAAGCGCCGAGAGCTTGCATCAGACGCTGCATCGCGCACAAGCGCAGCGTTTGATCGAATTCTGGGCTCACGATTCGTCCGTTGTCAGCCTGTTTCTGTTTGTAATAGCCGATCAACTCCATTTGTTCCTCGCCGGAAAGATCGACATACGGATCAAAGAGCAATGAGGCGAGATCGTACTCGGCCAGACCCGGGCGCATCCCTTGAAAGTCGATCAAATAAGCCTGGCTGTTGCGGAGAAGAATATTTTGCGACTGAAAGTCGCGATGCACCAGTACGCGCGGCAAACTCGCGAGACGTTCTGCAATTTCGCGTAACGCTGGCAACGTGGCGAGCGCAGCGAGCTTTACGTTGTCGATCTTGAAGTAACGCGTCAGACAATTCTCGAGAAAATAATTCTGCTCCCACAAGTAAAGCGCGGCGTTGAATTCAGCCGGTAAGTGCTCGCGCATTTCCACGCAAACCGATTCCGGCAAACGATGCAGCTTGGCGATTTCGTCCAAGGCCGATTCGTAGAACGCCCGGCGCACCAGCCAGCTTTCGTCGCGATAACTGAAAAGATCGCGCTCGCCCAAGTCTTCGATCCAGATCAACCCTTCGGCCGGATCGTGAAAATAAATCCTGGGTGCGCGAATGCTGTGTCCTTCCAGAAATTGCGCGATCTCGACGTAGTGCCGATTTTCCTCCCGGTCGAGACTGTATTTGACCAGAATGAGTGTTTGATCCGCCGAACAATGGATCCGGTAAAAGCGGCGATCGGATCCGCCCTTTTCGATCGGCGCGATTTTGATTTCATCGACAGCGAAACGCGGAAAATGCATCCGCGTTTGGCGAAGAAGAAGATCGGTCTTCATAATTAGATGTCGCTGTTACGATGGCGGCCGTCGACTTTTTTGTGGGAGCGGACAATACAACCTTGAAGCTCGCTTCGGGAAGCAATTTGTGCACCGGGCCACACGATTGTGTCCTCCAGAACCGCTCCGGCCCCCACTTGGCAATCTGCGCCAACAACTGAGCAGCCGAGCACTTGCGCGCTGGGATCGACATCTGCACTGGCTGCGATAGGCTCGGACCACGCACGCGTTTTCACATAACGCGGCTCCCACTTCTTTTTTAAAATTGCGCGGTGGACTTCGAGATATTCGGTCCGCGAACCGATGTTGAACCACAGGCCCTCTTCGAGGACCGCTCCACCAATCCTGCCGCGCTCTCCAATCCAATCTGCTATGATTGGAATGAACGAGATTCTTTTGTTTGGTGGGATTCGCAAAAAAATGTCGGGGTTCCAAACCGCGATATTGGCGAAGTCGTAATTGCCGGTCACACCATAGCGGTTGGCGATATCGACGACGCGGCCATCGTGGAACGCCACTGCTGTCGCCAAGCCCGTTTTCCGCAAGGCCAGCGTAACGTCGTTTCCGCGGCGGAAATGCTCGTCGATCAATGGTTGAAGGTCGATATCGGTGAGAATGTCGCCGCTGTAGGTGATAAAGGGTTTTGTTCCAAGCTGCGATTCTACATTCTTAATGCCGCCGCCGGTCTCGAGGAGATCTGGCTCATGGACCAGCTCGATCGAATGACCGCTGTAAATGCGCCCAGGAAAAGCCGCTTCAAAAAACTCGGGCAGCTTGTGCGTGTTGATGATGAAAGACTTCACGCCGAGATCGATCAAATGATCGAGCGCGAAGGTGATGAGCGGCTTTTGAAAAATCGGGATGAGTGGCTTGGGCCGATCGTCAGTGAACGGGCGCAAACGGGTACCGAGACCCGCGCCGAGGACGAATGCTTGTGCGATTGAGGGCATGGGCTAACAATTCCGCATGGCGGAACAGACTGTTTGGCGCGGCACTTCATCACAATGGAAGAACTTTGGGCTATTCATTCTGTGCACGCTCTTTTGCTGGCTGATCGTACCGATCTTTATCGCGCTGGCGCGTTATCTCAAAACGAAAAACAAAGTCTACGAATTGACCACGGAGCGGCTCAAGATCACGGAAGGCGTTTTCAGCAAAGTGACTGACACCCTGGAATTGTATCGCGTCAAGGATTTGGAGATGCGGCAGCCGTTTCTCTATCGCTTGGTCGGAATCGAAAACATCCAGGTAAATACTTCCGACGTTTCTTCGCCGTTCATCTTAATCGAGGCGATTCCATCGACGGTGGCGCTGGCCGACAAGATCCGAAATCAGGTGGAAACGATTCGCACGCAAAAAGGCGTCCGCGAAATCGATGTCGAGTAGTTTTTAGCTACGACGTTCTTTCGGTTTCTTCCAAACCGCGCTCGAGCTCGGTCAAGGCGAGTGGGATCCGGCGTTGGTGCCTGTTGAGCCACCGCTCGGCGATCTGCTTAAGTGGAGCTGGATTGAGGTAGTGAAGCTTTTCCCGGCCACGCCAAAGAACGACAATAAGGTTGGCCCTTTCCAATAAGCGGAGATGCTTTGTCACCGCCTGCCGCGTCATGTCGAGGTGCTGGCAGAGGGCATTGAGGGTCTGGCCGTTGTTCTGATGAAGCTGGTCGAGCAAGGCGCGCCGGCTCGGATCAGCCAGGGCTTTGAAGACATTGTCCACGGCCCGCAATCATGCAACCAAATGGTTGCATGTCAATGACGGTTACCCTCGAAGACTCCCCGTCTGTGCCTTAGCTTTCGGGGAGTGGGTCAGCACCGACGACCCGTGAATCCACTGCGCCACGCGGTCTACCGCTTCAGATAAAGCGTGCGCGTTCCGAAATCGATGATTCCGTGATGGGTCCGCAAGATCTCGGCGCCGAGTAAGCCAGCGACCGGCGGAGAAGCCTGGAGCAAGCCATTCCGAATCAGACCCTCTAGATCAACCACGCCCACGTCCTTACCCAGGATATCGACAGAGCCGACCGACAAGCGCCGAATTCGTGCAATCTCCACGCCGCGCTGTCTTAGATTCACAGCGGCGGAACTGAACTGCGTTTCGCGCAACGGAATGCGCAATCGCCTTACGAACCCACGATGAAGGAGCGTCGCAAAGGCGCCGGTATCGATCATAAGCCGGGCCGGCGCGCCATTGACCGCCGCATCAACGTAGAGATTGAACCCGTCGCTCACTCGAATCGGCATGCTGCGAAAGCCGCTGTATTGAAGGCCGGGAATCTTGCCTCCAGACTCCGGATTCATTTTCAAGATTAACAACTGCGTCTGGCAGTCCAAAACCGCTCCAGTAGGGAACAGGATATCGGCGCCGAGAATTCCATCGATTTCTTGCTCATGAAGCATGCGGGCGGCCTTACCTGAACCGCTAAGATCGACAACCACGACGGGTTCATCCACGAGGCTGAGGCCGCCGAGGCGAAAACTATGCGCAATGGCAACATTATTGAATGCACCGTTAATTTGGAGACGGGCTGGTAATTTCGAACTGCCCGGAATGCCGGTGAGCCGGAAATGATCTCGGCGATTTAGCGCGATGGCGCTGACCGGCGCGCCGGTGTCGACCCCGAGCAACGCGGGCTTGCCGTTGATGTAGGCGCGAACGAGCAGGTGATTCTGGCGAGAGCGCGTCAGCGGCAGCGCTTCGAACTGCGGAGCTGATTGAGCGGAAGGGCGCGCATTGGCCCGATTAGCGGCCGCGACTTCGCCTGCGCCAAGTGCGCCCGCGAGCAAGATCGACAATGTGATTTTCCCAAATCGAAATGCCCGCGAAGTCATGAAGCGCGGGAGGATAGCATGGTTCTTCTTACGCGAAAGCGGTTTCGCGTTTCAACTCGGTTGTAAAACGCGGAAGTGTTTTTGGCGTTGCTCGATCCACTTGAGTACTGATTAACTCTCCGTAAATCCGAGCACCCAATGACTCCGCCACCTGCAGCCGATGACAAATTCGTTAGAGGGCTCGGCTTGCTCGATTCGACCATGCTCGTCGCGGGCTCGATGATTGGCTCCGGCATTTTCATAGTCTCCTCAATCATCGCCCGGCAGGTCGGCGCGCCCGGCTGGTTGCTTGTGGTGTGGCTTGTTACTGGGCTGCTCACGCTCATGGCAGCGCTCTCCTATGGCGAGTTGGCAGCGATGATGCCGAAGGCGGGCGGGCAATATGTTTACTTGCGCGAAGCCTTCTCTCCGCTCTGGGGTTTTCTCTACGGCTGGACGCTCTTTCTGGTTATTCAGACCGGCACCATCGCGGCAGTCGCTGTCGGATTTGCGCGCTACACCGGCGTGCTCCTCCCTTGGGTTTCGGAGAAGAATTATCTGATCGCGCCGATTCGCTTTGGCGGTTACGCGTTGTCGCTCTCCACCGCGCAGTTCGTCGGCCTGGCGATGATCGCGCTGCTCACATACATGAACACGCGCGGGTTGAATCTCGGTAAGCTCGTCCAGAATATCTTCACCACTGCGAAGACAGGCGCGCTCATCGCGCTCATTGTGCTCGGCATCATCGTCGGTGTGAAGTCCGGCGCGGGCGCGGCGAACTTCAGCGATTTCTGGACGTTGCGCGGCGATCTGCAGGAGGTCGGCGAAGGGTTGACCGCCGCAACCGTCTTCGGACTTTTCGTCGGCATTTGCGTGGCGCAGACTAATTCGCTTTTCTCCGCCGACGCTTGGAACAACATAACCTTCACCGCGGGGGAAGTGATAAACCCGCGGCGCAACGTTCCGCTCTCGCTCGCGTTCGGCACGTTTCTGGTGATCGGACTTTATCTGTTGGCCAACGTCGCGTATCTGGCGGCGCTGCCTTTCGGCGCGATCCAGAACGCGCCGAGCGACAGGGTCGCGTCTGAGACCGCCAACGTCATCTTTCCTGGCGCGGGCGCGACGATCATGGCCGTCGCTATCATGGTTTCCACGTTCGGTTGCAATAACGGGCTGATTCTGGCCGGCGCCCGCGCCTACTATGCGATGGCGCGCGACGGTCTCTTCTTTCGTCGGGTTGGCGAGTTGAACAAAAATCACGTGCCCGCATGGGGCCTCGTCATTCAAGGTATTTGGGCCGGCGTCCTCGTCCTGCCGCGAACCGTTAAGACAGATACCGCCGGCAACGTTACCGGTTACGGTAATCTTTACGGCAACTTGCTCGACTACGTTATTTCGGCCGCGCTCATCTTTTACATTCTGACGATCGTCGGCCTGTTTTTGCTGCGCTGGAAACGACCTGAGGCCGAGCGACCATATAAAGCATTCGGTTACCCAATCGTCCCCGCACTCTACATCGTTGGCGCAACCGTAATTCTCGTTGTGCTTTTCATGTACCAAACGGCGACGACGTGGCCTGGTCTTATCATCGTTCTTACCGGTGTACCGATTTATTTTCTCTGGCGAAAATCAAACGCTGGTGAGCCGTTAGGCGACCAGCGCACTTAGCGAAACCGAAATCACATCGGAAAAGGAGATCTGACGCATGGCAAATCTATTCGCGAGAAAGCCTCTCGAGAAGTTAATGGCAGAAGCGCAGGAAGTCGGCGAGCACAGCCTGAAGCGCTCCCTCGGCCCGGTCAATCTCATCGCACTCGGCATCGGGGGAATCATCGGCGCCGGTCTTTTTGTGCGCACCGCGGCCGCGATTGCTGATCGCGCGGGTCCATCGGTTGTGCTTGCGTTCATCGTTGCCGGCATCGGCTGCGCGTTTGCGGGGCTTTGCTATGCGGAATTTGCATCGATGATTCCGGTTGCCGGCAGTGCCTACACCTATTCGTACGCGACGATGGGCGAGCTCGTCGCGTGGATCATCGGTTGGGATTTGATCCTGGAATACGCGGTGGCGGCATCGACCGTCTCCATTGCCTGGAGCGAGTACGCGAATCGCGTGCTCGGATGGTTCAACCTGTCCATTCCGTATCAGTGGACGCATTCGCCTTTCGAGCATGACCCGACTGGGATCCATGGAATGATGAACATCCCGGCGGTTTTCATTCTCCTTCTCCTCACGCTTCTCCTTATCCGCGGCACGAAGGAGTCGGCTTTCGTCAATGGTCTAATCGTTGTCCTGAAAGTGAGCATCGTCTTGCTCTTCATCGGCATCGGATGGGGCTTCATCAATCCGGCAAACCATACGCCGCTGATCCCGGCGGCGACTACTTACGTTACACCGCAAGGTATTACCCACGCCTACGGCGGGATCCTTGGGATTCTCGGCGCTGCCGGGGTCGTCTTCTTTGCTTACATCGGTTTCGATGCAGTCTCGACCGCGGCGCAGGAAGCCAGAAATCCAAAGCGCGATATGCCAATTGGTATTCTTGGGTCGCTGGCCTTTTGCACAATCCTTTACGTTCTCTTCTCTTACGTGCTGAGCGGTGTTGCCACGGTCCAGGACTTTCGCTCGGCCGGCCGGGAAGCGTCGGTCGCCTTTGCGATCACCAAATACATGACCGGCTACGAGTGGCTATCGAAGTCAGTCACGGTTGCTATTCTCGCCGGCTTTTCGTCGGTTATCCTCGTGATGTTGCTCGGGCAATCGCGCGTCTTTTTTTCGATGAGTCGAGACGGACTTGTGCCAAAGATTTTTTCCGATGTGCATCCGCGGTTTAGGACACCTTACAAATCGAACATGCTCTTCTTTGTCTTTACCGGCCTGCTGGCGGCATTCGTTCCAGCGGACGTCACCGGTGAAATGACCAGCATCGGAACACTCTTCGCTTTCATTCTGGTTTGCGCCGGCGTGTGGATCATGCGGGTTCGAAACCCTGAGCTAGAACGGGGATTCCGTGTACCGGCGGCGCCCCTTGTCGCAATACTCGGGATCATCACGTGCGGCGCGATGATCTACGGACTCGGGTGGACGAATTGGATGCGGCTAATAGTTTGGCTCCTGATTGGGCTCGTCTTCTACTTTAGCTACGGCAAACACCACAGCCGCATCAACGCACCGCCGCCGGAAATGCCGGAGGGAATCAAGCTGAGCCGATAGCCATTCCACCGGCGGGAGTAGTATTAACGCGACAACTGGCCGCGGTTAACTCCAGCTGCTTCCGCCGAATCCTCGCGTGGGGCTGGTCGACCCGAAACCGAGGACCGCTTCCGCCCGTTTGCGCATCGCTTGCTCGTTGGCGCGCTCCATAAATGCGCGACGCGCCGCCGCGATGTCCGATAACGAAAGATCCATCGCGCGCAAAATTTCCCATTCTTCCGCACTTAACAACTGCCGATCTTCGTCGCTCACTGCGCGCTTTTGCAATCGAGAAACAATTTCAGTCAACGCATTGCTGTTCGATGCACGAAAGAGATCGATCAGCCGTTGAAAACTTAGGTGAAATGGAAGGGTAGCAATATCGACATCTACATTTTCGACGACGCTCTCCGGCGGCATGGTGACTTGATCGGAGGTCGCAACCGAATTCCAAACAGCTTCCGGCCGATAATATCCGATCTCGACCCGATAGTCGCCCCGCGGTTGGGTCACGGTGAGGTAACAATTGCCCGACATCGGTTCCGCTGCCGCGGTTGTTTCTTCCGCACCATCATCTCGGTAGACGCGGAGATGCACTTGTCGATCCACCGGCGCCGTTTTTTCAAAAATCGACGGCCAATCGATGTTCCAATAAGTGAAAATCGTGCGCGGATCGCGGGCGATCGTGAACAGAATGGGGGGGCCATAAACACGCGGCAACTCGACGACCCCGTCGATATCGAACGTGCGCTTACCTTGGGCCAGGCGCACGACTGGCCCTTCGGAAATGCGAAATCCGGCGGGAGTATCAAGTGCACGTCCGTTGTTTTCTTCCGTAGCCATGGGAAATCGCGCATACAACTTGGCGCAAATCGGGTAAACGCAAACGGAATCTTGTCTCTCGCGAGCAAAGATCGACAGTCGATGTGATTGTGGCCGCGAAAGCCCATGAAACGATACGTTATTTTCAATCCAGCAGCGGGATCGGTTGCAAATGTGGACGGAGTTCGTGCGCAATTGCAGCGGCTCGATCCACTTGCACTGCGCCTAACACGGCGGCGAGGCGACGCGGAAAAATTTGCGCGCGAAGCGATCCGAAAGAAGTGCGGCTGCATCGTTACGGCGGGCGGCGACGGAACACTGAACGAAGTCATCAACGGAATCGCGAGACGCGCGAGCAAAGTCTGCATTGGACTCGTCCCGCTCGGTACCGGAAATGATTTTGCGCGCTCACTTGGCCTGCCGGCGACGGTCGACGAGAACATCGACATCTTGCTATCCGCAAAGACGACGCCGATCGATTTCGTGCGCGTAGAAAGCGATCGCACGCGTTATTTCGTCAACGTTTCCGCGGGCGGCTTCAGCGGAATTGTCGATGAAAAATTGACCCCGGAGATCAAACATACTTGGGGCCCGCTCGCTTACATTCGCAGCGCCGCCGCAGCGTTGCCCGAACTGCATGCCTACCGCACTGACCTCGTATTCGACGACGAAGAACGACTCTCGGTCGAGCTCTACAACGTAGTTATTGGAAATGGCCGCTTCGTTGCCGGTGGGTTGCCAATCGCACCGGACGCAGATCTCAGTGATGGATTGCTCGACGTCGTTCTGATCCCAAAACGATCAGCCGCCGAAATGGCATTACTCGCGGCGGAGATACTTTTGGGCAAGCATCTCTCCAGCAACGCGATTATCTTTCGGCGCGCGAAGAAGATTGCAGTGCGGTCACGGCCTGGCATGTGGTTCAATGTCGACGGAGAACTGGTTGGAAATGAGCCGGCGGTTTTCCAAGTCGTCCCGCGCGGGCTAAACTTTGTCGTGAACAAACGATGAAGAACAAAATCGTCGACACCGAAGAACTCGCGCGACGCAGCACAGAATTGTGTGCTGCGGGAAAAAAGTTGGTTGCGACAAACGGATGTTTTGACCTTCTGCACGTTGGTCATGTCCGGTATCTGCAGGCCGCCCGCGCTCTCGGCGATGCTTTGGTCGTGGGAGTAAACGGCGATGACTCAGCCCGCGAATTAAAGGGTCCCGGACGGCCACTCAATAACGAGAAAGAACGCGCAGAGGTGTTGGCCGCGCTCGAATGCGTGGACCTCGTAACAATTTTCCCGGAATTGCGCGCCACACGGTTTATCCAGGCGGCGGCGCCGGCCATTTATGCGAAGGGCGGCGATTACACCGCCGAAACGTTGAACGCCGAGGAACGAAGCGCTCTGCAAAAAATCGGCGCGGAGATACGCATCATCCCATTCGAGAAAGGTTATTCCACGTCGCGTTTGCTCGGGCGATTGCGTGACATTGCCAAATGAAAACGCTGGCGCTCGGAATACTCGGGTCGGGCAAGGGAACAAACTGCCGCGCCATTCTCGAAAGCATCCGCTCCCACGTGTTGCCGGCGGAAGTGCGCGTCGTTATTTCCGATGTGTTGGATGCGCCGATTCTTGAGATCGCGCGCGAATTCTCGGTCCCGAATGCCTATCTGCCCCCGGGTGAATTTCGGACTCGGCTCGAGCCGAAAGTGGAGATGGAACTCGTGCAGATATTGCGCGATGCCAGCGTCGAGTTGGTGGTCCTCGCCGGATTCATGCGCGTGTTGAAATCACCGATGCTCGAGGCCTTTCCGCGCCGTATTCTGAATATTCATCCGTCGCTTCTGCCAAAATTTCCCGGGCTCGATGCTTGGAAACAAGCGCTCGCTGCCGGTGAAAAGACGACAGGCTGCACCGTTCATTACGTCGACGAAAAAATCGACCACGGCGACATTATTGCGCAGCGCGAGGTCCCGATCTTGACCGACGACACGCCGGAAAGTTTGCACGCGCGAATCCAAATTGCGGAGCATGAGCTGTATCCGGCCGTGATCGCAAAGTTCAGCCAACGCTGAAGGGCGCGTCAAACGCGTTCCGCCTTTTGGTCGCGCCCGAGTAGTTCCTCCAGCGCCTGGGTAGCTGTTTTCCCTTCGTAAAGCAGCGCGTAAACCTGGTCGATGATCGGCGTATCGATGTTAAGCTTTCGCGCGCATTCGTACGCGCTTTTCGCGGTCGGGATTCCTTCGGCCACCATTCGCATCGAAGAAGCGATTTCCTTCGGCGATTGACCGCGGCCGAGTTGCTCGCCGACACGGCGGTTGCGGCTATGCTTACTGAAACAAGTTGCAATGAGATCGCCGGCGCCGCTCAGACCATAAAACGTGCGCACGTCGCCCCCCATCGCGGTGCCAAGCCTGATCAGTTCCGCGAGCGAGCGCGTCACTAGCGCCGCCTTGGAATTATCACCCAAACCGAGTCCATCGCTCGCGCCGGCCGCGATGGCGAACACGTTTTTCAACGCCCCACCCAATTCAATACCCGTCAATTCCTCGCCGGTGTAAATGCGAAAGCGCGCACTACCAAGAAAACTTTGGAGCTCGGCCGCGTGCTCGGGCGGGTTGCAAGCCAGAACTGTCGCGGTAGGCAGATCTCGCGAAACCTCCACCGCCAAATTCGGGCCCGACAAAACAGCAATCGCGTGACCGGGAAAGATTTCGCGCAGAACCTCACTCATCCTCATGCCGGTACCGTGCTCGATTCCTTTCGTGCAGCTAAGAAGCATGGCTTGGTCGTTCGTGATGACTTCGCGCAATCGAGTCGCGATCGCACGTAATGCTGTCGAGGGAGTCACAAGGACGATCAGGTCGGCGCTGCCGCAATCTTTTATATGACTCGTTAGGCCGATCGACTCCGGAAGTTTCACTCCCGGAAGATAGTCAGTGTTTTCGCGGGTCTTGCCCAGAACTTCAACCCGCGAGGGATTGTTTCCCCACAGCAAAATGTCCTGGCCCTTCTTGGCCCAAAGTGCTGCCAGCGCCGTGCCCCAGCCGCCGGTCCCAAGAATTGCCGTTTTATGCAGTTTCACTTTCGGACGAAGCGCGGCTCTGTGCCATCGCGGAGACGAGAAATATTAGAGCGGTGACGAACGACGACGACCGTGGCCAGACAAAGCGAAAAATAAAAAAGAACAGGCGTGTTCAAGTACCTAAGCCAGAACATTGCGCCGACTGTGATGGGCAGAGCCAGAGCAGCCGTGATGGAAGCGACAGAAACGTAGCGAGTAGCTTCAAACGTCAGGATCCAAACCGCGGACATAATTAGCGCTGCAAAAGGCGCCAGTCCGAAAAGAACACCAATTGAGGTTGCCACGCCTTTACCACCTCTGAATCCGAGCCACACCGGATAGACGTGCCCGATTACACAACAGACGCCCGACAAGATGCCACAGAATTCTAACCGGGTGTCACTCACGCGGCCGTTCCCGGCGACCAAGAGCGACAACGCCACCGCGCCGATGCCTTTGATGAAATCGACGACAAAGACCGCATAACCAAACCGCTTGCCTAGCACACGAACCACGTTCGTTGCACCAATGTTACCGCTGCCGGCTTTGCGGATATCAATGCCAGCTATTCGACCGGCAATGTAGCCGGCTGGAAAAGAGCCGATTAAGTAGCCGATCATCGCAACAGTAATTAAGGTCAGCACAAAGTCTCGCTCCTGACGGCTCTTACCCGCCGATATTATAAAGTTTATTCTGTAAGTGGCTCTTGGAGAGCCATATAGACAGTACCGCCACATCCGCCGGGGTGACACCACTGACCCGCGCTGCTTGCCCCAACGAGGTCGGGCGAACCACCGAAAGTTTTTGCCGCGTTTCCGAACTAAGCCCGGCAATCCGACCGAAGTCCAGTCCATCGGGGATTCTCTGAGAGCCTCTTCGAGCAATGTCGTGGTTTTGATCGGATTGACGTGTGGCGTATCCTTCGTACTTAAAATCTGTTTCCACTAAATCCCAAACTTCGGTGGGAGCTAGCGAAGCAATCTCTGCGGGTAAACTCTCGCGGGTGAAATCCGGTCGCTTTAGCAGCTGTGAGATCGGTACGCCACCGATTTTCTTTTGCGTCGCAACGAGTCGAGTCTTCCCTAGTATCTCCACTTTCTCGTGAAATGCATTCCAGCGGTTTTGACCAACAAGGCCCGTCTCGAATGCCCTCTTGGTGAGGCGCTGGTCGGCGTTGTCCTGCCGTAGATGTAACCGGTCTTCGGCGCGGCTGGTGAACATCCGATATGGCTCTTCGGTCCCTTTGGTTACAAGATCATCGATTAATACACCAATGTATGCTTCCCTTCGTTCCATAACAAAGGCTGGGCGCCGTTGGATCTTCAGCCCCGCGTTCGCGCCTGCAACCAGGCCCTGTGCCGCTGCTTCCTCGTAGCCCGACGTTCCATTCACCTGCCCGGCAAAATAAAGTCCTTTAATTAGCTTTGTCTCCAGCGTGTGAAAGAGCTGCGTTGGTGGGAAAAAATCGTACTCCACGGCATATCCAGGGCGCATGATTTCCGCATGCTCCAGACTAGGGATCGAGTGCAGAAATTCGAGCTGGACGTCGTAAGGCAGGCTCGTGGAAATCCCGTTCACGTAATATTCCTCTGTGTGGCGTCCTTCCGGTTCGAGGAAAATTTGGTGTGCCGTTCGATTAGCAAACTTGACCACTTTATCTTCTATCGATGGGCAGTACCGGGGCCCGGTCCCTTCGATTTGCCCGGCGTAAAGCGGCGACCGATGCAAATTTGAGCGAATGATTTCGTGGGTCTGGGCTGTCGTTTGGGTGATCCAGCATGGCAATTGTTCCACGTGGAACTTGCCCTCGCGATCGTAATTGAGCGTGAAAACTTCGTTCGTTCCGGGATCGACGTCCTCGAAAAACGCGAAACGCGGGGGAGGTTCATCCCCGGACTGGATTTGGCACTGCGAGAAATCGATCGACCGGCCGTTTAGTCGGCAGGGCGTCCCTGTCTTGAAGCGGCCCACGGTAAACCCCAGCTGGCGCAGATTGTCGCTTAAAGCGGAACTGGCATCTGCCATGCGGCCACCCGGTTTACTGTTTTCCCCCACATGGAGCAGGCCACGTAGAAACGTACCGGATGTGACCACCACGGCCCGCGCGCCGACGGACAGTCCTAAATCAGTTTCAACGCCTCGGACCTCTCCATCGTCCACCAGAACGCTCGAAACGGTAGCTTGTTTGAGATCGAGATTCGCCGCACGCTCGAGAACTGCCTTCATTCTAAATTGGTACGCCTTTTTGTCGCATTGAACCCGAGGTGCCCGGACAGATGGACCTTTTGATCTGTTTAGCATCCGAAACTGGATCCCTGTCGCATCGGCGTTCAGGCCCATCGCGCCACCGATCGCATCGATCTCTCGAACAATGTGCCCTTTTGCCAAACCCCCGATGGCAGGGTTACATGACATTTGGCCAACTGTGTCCAGATTTTGCGTCAGCATCAGGGTGCGACACCCAAGCCGAGCGGCCGCCAGCGCTGCTTCAATCCCGGCATGACCGCTACCAACTACCAACACATCGTAAACGGTGGGAAATTTAAACATTGGGCAAGGCTACTCCAAAATTCCCTGCTTCGGCCGCGGCAGCAAATCAGCGAGAGAGAATTCCTGCGTGGTACCACCGACTGTCGATGTTATGATTTTAATCGAAGTATTAAATTCCGCTAAGACTTGCCGACAACCTCCGCACGGAACTGCGGGCTCGTGCGAGTCGGTTACAACGGCAATCGCAACAAAATCTCTTTGACCTTCGGCGATGGCTGCTGTGACAGCTGCTCTCTCCGCGCAAATGGTCAGGCCAAGAGAAATGTTTTCAACGTTGCACCCGCTAAAAACCTTGCCCGATCTTGTTAGCAGCGCGGCTCCAACCGAAAATTTCGAGTAGGGCACGTACGCGCAAGCTCGAGCTTGAGCGGCCGCTTCGATCAACTTGAGATTCGACATAAGATCCTGATCCCGTTTCATTTATATGATAGCATCTCTTCGGCCGAATGCTCTTCCGCCCTCGAATTTGAAATCGCGGGCGACTTTTGAATGGCTCGCAGCGCGATTCGCGTCAGCAAAGCGAAAAGAAGCGCGGTCGTGATGAAAGCGCCACCCCATATCCAGTACTCGACGACCCGCGGATGACTTTTTCCGCGTGCCATATTCAACCCAAATTGACCCAGCGTCCCGAGGTAGACGTACAAGAAGATCCCCGGCGCGCGCCCGATCGAAGTCCAAACCATGTAGGTACGAAATGGAATTCTCGTTAGGCCATATAGATAATTCAGCAAGCTTGTGGGAAAAAGCGGATGTAGTTGGCTCAAAAAAATTATCTTCCATCCCTCGCGTTCTACCGCCGGCTCCAACAATCGGAGTGTCGGGTTTCGCGACAATTTTCGGCTCAGCCATCGCTGTCCGAGCCAACGACTAAGTACAAAGGAAATCGCCGCACCGATGCTGTTTCCGAGGAGGACGATGAAAAAACCCCACCATAGACCAAAGAAAAACCCGCCTCCCACGCTTAAGACGCCGCCCGGCAGAAGCAAAACGTTACAAGCTGCGAAAAGCAGTGGATAACAAACGGCGCTCCATGCACCCAAGTCGATTACCCGCTGCTGCGCTTCGGCAACAAGATCGACAAGAGGAAAGAAACGCGACAACACCAGCAATAGTACGATGGCTGCTGCGAACGTCGCTAGTTGAAGATAAAGTGCGCGCCGAACTTTGGGCATTCCCAGATTTTGCCCGTTTCAGACACTTCGCGCAAATCTCGCCAGCTCTGTTGTCGTCTGGTAATGCAAAAAAGGTGTGATCAGGTAAACGCCTCTAAACGGTCTGAGCAGGTGCGCTCCGCCGACGCGGAATACCGAGGCTGTCAAAAATTACGCGCGTGGCGTCGGAGCGATTGAGCGTGTAGAAATGAATGCCGGCAACGTTGTTATCCAAGAGATCGTGACATTGTTCCAAGGCGAAGTGAACACCTACGCGCCTGACCCCTTCAGGATCGTTTTCGCACCGCTGTAGAGCGCGAAGAAGCTTGGCCGGGAAGCGTGCGCCGCCGGCGAGTTCGGCAATGTGTTTGCACCCGCTCATGGATGTAATCGGCATGATGCCGGCGATGATTGGGACGTGGATGTCGGCGAGAGCACAACGCTCCCGGAAATCGAAGAAGTCGCGATTATCGAAAAACAGTTGTGTGACTAGATAGTCGGCGCCGGCTTCCACTTTCGTTTTGAGATGATCCATTTCGACTAACCGATTCGGCGTCGCGGGATGTCCCTCGGGGAAACCGGCCACGCCAATGCCAAAACCGCGGCGATCCGGATGCGCGCCGGATTCGTTGAATCGGCGAATGAATTTGACCAAATCGATCGCATGTTGGAACGAGTCGCGCGATTTATCGTAGGGAATGTCGCGCGGCCGATCGCCCCCGAGCGCGAGAACATTTCCAATCGCTGACTTGGCGTATCGATGCAGAATCGCTTCGATCTCTTGTTCGTTGTGGCAGACGCAGGTCAGGTGAGGGATCGGGTCCAGCTTTGTTGTGTGTTGAATGCGTTCGACAAGGTCGTGGGTCAAATCTCGCGTTGAACCACCGGCACCGTAGGTGACGCTGACAAAGTGCGGCATGTACGATTCAAGATCGCGAATCGTTTGGTAGAGAAGCTCGGCCGCCTCCGGCGTTTTCGGAGGAAAAAACTCGAACGAAAACGTGGGAGAATCACCCTGCATGATATCGGTGATGTGCATGATTCAGCGCCTATCTTCGTTCGGGCCGCGACTTTCGGTCAACTGACCAAGCACATCTTCGACCACGGAGGCGGGTCGAGTCTAGCCGCTAGCTCACAAATATCAGAACGTAGCCGTTAGGCTTAGGGCAGCGTTTGCGGAGGCCGGCTTTCAGATCAATTGAAGCGCGGATCAGTTCGTAGAACTATTCCGTGAAGTTCTGCGGTGGTCTCACGGCACAATAGCAAAGACACGTGCCGGGAAGCCGGAGCCGCCTTTTGGCTTTGGAAAGCTCACAACGACAATCGCGCCGGCTTCGGGTACCTGATCGAGATTTGTGAGCAATTCGATTTGGTAATGGTTCGTGCTCAAAATGTAAGTCTCGAGCGAGTAATCATCTTTCGTAGTTGCGATCCCGGGGTCGGTATCGGTCGTTTCATGACCCGAGGCCGTAATCTTGCGTTCTTCGTAAAGATATTTTAGGGCGGGCAAACTCCAGCCCGGGTAGTGCGCGACACCTTTTGAGTCTTTGTTCTCCATTTTCGCTGCGTCCGGCCAGCGCTTCGACCAATCCGTTCGCATCGCCACAAACGCCCCAACCGGAATTTGCCCGTGATCTGTCTCCCATTTTTTCACCCGTTCCGTCGATAAGGTGTAATCCGGATTTTTCGCGACGTCTTCATGAACATCGACAACGACTAGCGGCAGAATCATCTCCTTGAGATCGATTTGATCAACCGTCCTCAAACCTTTGATAAAATGCGCCGGCGGATCGACATGCGTACCCCATTGTCCAACGTGCGTGAAAACCTCTGAGAAAAATCCCGCGCCCTTCGTGTCCGGCCGTTTTTCATACCAGTAAATCGTCTTCCGTGTTTCATCTGGAAAACCCGGCCACCGAGGGATTCCCGGAGCAAACTCATGGGTAAGATCGACATATCTTTTTGAAGCGAGCGTCTGCTGAATTCGCCAAAGGGACCGACCATCGTCGGCCGCATAGCTCGGTGCTGCCGATAGAAGCAACGCCAAAATGAGCAAAATAAATGATCTCATGTTTCGTTGTTAACGGATCCTCCAGCAAGAAGCCAATATCTTCCAATAACCTCGAATACTTTTCGTCCCTTCCATGCGGTACGAATTTGTCGGCTGTTGTTGGTTGTGTTATCAACAGCTCACCCCATACACGATTTGCGTGGTTCGCTCCCCGGTGGGCGCCGCACTTGTTCGCGACAAGGAGAAGAAGAAAGAGCGTTTAATTTAGTACAGAATCTTAATCTACCGGTGAAGAACTAATGCAGCCCGACATAATTGCCTCTAATCACGATGTTGTAAAAGCATCGACATCGGGCTCTCCGGTCTTACCGAGTAACAAGCGTGATTACAACGACAGTCTGTTCGAACACGTTCCCTGGTTTTATGTGTTTTGCCGCGAGCGGCTTTTTCGAGATGATACCGAGCGAATTATTGCAGCGTTGTGGCAGAATGGCGGTCCGCCATCCGGGACTGAGTTGATTGAACTCGGTTGCGGTCCAGGATTTTACTCGCGGCGTTTGGCCCAACGATTTCCAAGTCTTTCCGTGGTGGGCGTAGATCGCTCCGAGAACCAATTGGATCGGGCGCGCAGGCGCGCAGCCGCACGCGAGCTTGGCAACTGTGTATTCGAACGTGTCAATGTTCTTGAGCTCCCATGTCCTGAAGCGCGCTTTGATGTCTTGGTCGCTTCGCGCCTTTTCACTGTTCTCCCGGAGCGAGATCAGGCTGTTGCGGAAATGTATCGTGTCTTGAGATCGGGCGGTCGCTGTTTCATTGCCGAACCACGTAATGCTGTTTGGGCTTCCATCCCACTTTTTGCCATGTGGTTACTCGCAAGTGTAACCCATTCTGGAAACGGTTACCGCGAACCGCTAAAAGCCACGGTTCTGAGTGACGATGCCTTTGAAGATCTCTTTCGTCAGCAGCCGTGGAAGCAGATTCAAACTTGGCGGGACGGACGTTACCAGTACGCGCTTTGCGAAAAAGGCTGAGCTGTCGAACGGTCCGGTCGGATGAAAGCGATTCATCGCGTTCTTAATCCCGGTGTGTTCGATTCTAGTGCCGGCGAACGGTGCGCGCTGGCTGTGATGACGAAAGCTCCGCGGGCCGGGCAGGTTAAAACACGCCTCGTTCCACCGTTGACCCCTGACGAAGCCGCCGGCCTCAATATTTGTTTCTTGCGTGACACGGCGGCCGCGATTGCTGCGGCTGCGCGCGAGGTCGTGCGGGGCATTGCCGCTTACACACCAGTGGGCGCCGAGTCAGCTTACATCGACATCTTACCGCTGGATTTCGAACTCGTTGCGCAGCGCGGCGATAAATTCGGCGAACGGCTTGCTTGTGCGGCAAAAGATCTTTTTCAGATCGGATTTCAATCGGTCTGCTTGATCGATTCGGATAGCCCCACCGTTCCAGCCAACGTTTACGCGGAAGCAGCGCGTTTATTGTCCAATCCAGGCGATCGCGTCGTACTCGGGCCGGCAGATGACGGCGGTTATTATTTAATCGGCATGAAACAGAATCATTGCCGGCTCTTCGATGGAATTGATTGGAGCACCGAGCGCGTTCTCGATCAGACGATGAAGCGTGCGGCCGAGCTTAAACTTACGGTGGAATTGCTGCCAACTTTCTACGATGTCGATGATGGCGCGACATTGGGCCGTCTCTGCACGGATTTGCTCGACGCAAAGTCAACGCTGGCAAGTGACGTTGCGCCTCAAACGCGCGCGTTCCTCCGTGGGATTATTCAGCGCGAAGGTCGCGGCCGGATTTGGCCGGCGCTGTAGTGCCGTTCTCTCAGCGGCAGTTGCGCGTGACGACACGCGCCTCTACAACAAAGGCATGGCAAAACGCGCGCTCGTCACCGGCGGCGCGGGATTAATTGGGTCGCATGTCGCCGATCTGCTTGTCCGCGAAGGCTGGAAAGTTCGCGTGCTCGACAATCTCGAGCCCAACACGCATCGCCGCGGTAAGCCGGATTGGATCAATCCAGCCGTCGAATTTATCGAAGGCGACATGCGCGACCGCGACGCAATCACGGCCGCGCTCGACAAGGTCGACATCGTGTTTCATCAGGCTGCATATGGCGGTTACATGCCGGAGATCGCGAAATATGTTCACGTCAATTCGTTAGGCACGGCCCAAATGCTGGAAGTCATTCGCGAAAAGAGTTTGCCCGTCCAAAAAATTATCGTCGCCAGCTCGCAAGCCGTTTACAGCGAAGGCTCCGGAATTTGTCCGAAGCACGGTTTGGTTTTTCCACCGGTGCGCCCAGTCGAGCAACTACGCCAGGGCGATTGGGAGGTGCATTGCCCGATTTGCGGCGCCGTGACGAAAAGCGCGCCCACACCGGAGAACGCGCCGGTTGGCGGCGAGACGGTTTATGGCCTGACCAAAGTCGATCAGGAAAAATTGGTGCTGCTTTGGGGAAAGCAGGTGGGAACTCCGACAGTGGCGCTGCGCTACTCCTGCACCTATGGACCGCGCCAATCCATCTTCAATCCGTACACCGGTGTGATTGCGATCTTTTGCACGCGCTTGCTCAACAATTTGCCGCCGGTCTTGTACGAAGACGGCGAGCAGACGCGGGACTTTTCGTTCGTCGAAGACATCGCGCGCGCAAACTTACTCGCTGCGGAGACGGACAAGCTCGACGGCTTGCCGGTTAACGTTGGTTGCGGGCAGGGCACAAGCATTCGCGCAATTGCCGAGCTTGTTTCCAGCGCGCTCAAGATCGATATCGAACCGGAAGCCCGCGGTGAATTCCGTCCAGGCGAAATGCGCCACCTCACCAGCGATAACACGCGGATCAAAGCCGCCGGTTACAAACCGCATGTCGATCTTGCCACTGGGATGGAGCGTTATCTCGACTGGATCCGTGCGCAATCCGATGTGCGCGATTATTTCAGCGAGGCGGAAACAATTCTGCGGAACAAAGGGATCGTGCACCAGGTGCAGAATCTTTCGCGATGAAACTTTCTGGCGCGGTCGATCTTAACGCGCCGGCGATGGACTACGCGCGCAAGGATTTTCCGTTACTTGAGGCCGATTCGAACGTGGACAAGGCGCTCGAAACAATTCGGCGCGAAGGCATCGGCGAGCGCGTCATTTATTTTTATGCGGTGGATGATCGCAAACGCTTGGTCGGTGTGGTGCCCACGCGCCGCTTGCTCACGGCCGCGCCCGACACTCGATTGCGCGACATCATGGTGCCCCGAGTGATCGCCTTGCCCGCCGAAGCGACCGTTCTCGAAGCCTGCGAATTTTTTGTGCTCTACAAGCTTCTCGCATTTCCCGTCATCGACGCCGAGCGCCACGTCATTGGCGTTGTCGACACGGACGTCTTCATGCAGAGCGTTCTCGAAACCGGGGAAGCAGAGGAAGGCGTCCGCGATGATTTTTTCGAAGCGCTCGGCTTCCATCTTGCAGAGGTGCGCGACGCGTCCCCCTGGCGCGTGTTTCGTTATCGTTTTCCGTGGCTGCTCGCGACGGTCGCAAGCGGAACAGCTTGCGCGATTCTCGCCGGCGCGTTTGAAGCCACGCTCGCCCGCAGTCTCGTCATCGCGTTTTTCCTCACGATGGTGCTGGGACTGAACGAAAGCGTGAGCACTCAATCGATGTCAGTGACCATTCAAGCTCTGCGCTCCGCGCGATTCAGCTGGCATTGGTTCGCCGGCGCGTTTCGGCGCGAGGTCGCAACGGCCTTGCTGCTCGGGCTCGCATGCGGCGCGCTCGTTCTTGCTATCGTTTGGATCTGGCGAAACGATGTCCGCGGGGCGTGCGTGATTGGCGGGAGCATCGCACTTTCGCTTGTCACTGCGTGTCTCTTCGGGCTCAGCGTGCCGTCGGTCTTGCACTGGTTAAAGCTCGACCCGAAGATCGCCGCCGGTCCGGTCACGCTCGCGCTCGCGGATTTCTTTGCGCTCGTCTTTTATTTCACCAGCGCCTGGCTCGTTTTTCGATGAAACCCGACGCCGCGCATGTCAGCGTCATTATCCCGGCGCTGAACGAAGAAGAACCCATCGCGGCGGTGGTGCGCGAATGTTTGGCGACCGGTTTGCCCGACGAAGTCATCGTTGTCGATAACGGCAGCAGCGATCGAACCGCAGAACGCGCGCGTGAAGCGGGTGCGCGAGTCGTGGCGCAGTCGAAACCTGGTTACGGCCGCGCGTGCATGGCCGGAATCCGCGCGCTTTCGCAGCAGTGCGACATCGTAGTTTTTCTTGATGGCGACGGGAGCGATTGCCCCGAGTTCATGAATCGTCTTTTCGATCCAATCGTCGCCGGAAAATACGATTTTGTGATCGGTTCACGTACGCGAGGCCAGCGCGAACCGGGCAGCATGAATCTTCAGCAAATTCTTTCTGGACGAGTCGCCGGCTTGATTTTGCGATTTCTTTACGGCGTTCGCTACAGCGACATGTGCCCATTTCGCGCTATCCGACACGACGCGCTCGATCGGCTCGGGATGCGCGAGCCAACTTACGGCTGGAATTTGGAGATGCAGATGCGGGCCGCGCGTGTCGGACTCCGGATTCTCGAAGTGCCGGTGAATCATCGTTGCCGATCCGGCGGACGATCAAAAGTCTCCGGCACATTGCGTGGAACATTCGTCGCCGGGACGCGAATTATTACCACGCTCTTGCGGATCGCGTTCGAAAAGTTGTAGCGGTGCTCGCCGCGGCGAGCACCGAAAATTGAAGATCAGGCGCTTGGCACAAGCGCCTCTACAACACATAATCGCGGCGAATAATGAGCAAAACGAAGGCAATTTCCGTTGGATTATTCGCCGGCTTGCTTGCCGGCATTGTCATGACCACGGCGATGTTGCTGTTGGCATGGCTCTTTGGCGTCGCCACGCCAATTGCCATCATCGGCGATCGTCTTTCCGTTTTCATTCCGCCGGGGCCGTTCCTCTCGATCATGGGAAAAGTCGGTGGCTACAACCATCTCAAACAACTTGGTGTCGGATCGACAATCGCCGGCCAGCTTCTGGTGAGCGCGCTTGCCGGCGCAATCTTTGGCTTGTTCATGCGACGCGATCCGGCACGGCGCGTCACGCCGGTGACGATGTCGATCTTCGTTGTCCTTCCAATTGTCGCAATTGCCATCGCGCTCTGGCCAGTTCTGGGAACGAGCTACATCGGATTACCAATCGCAGCGGCGCGATTAGTCACGCTGGTTGGCTTTGCCCTCTGTGTTGTCGCTTACGAGCGAACGTTTGTATCCAGTTTTCGGTTTCTCGCTCAACCGAAGATTA